>JAYTXP010000001.1:0-4416 GCA_043742885.1 Chitinophagaceae bacterium
TAATACTTCCGTGCAACTCAATGCCAGCATATCGGGTAATAGGTTTACCTGGACTCCTTCAAAATATCTTTCAGATACTACCATTCTTAATCCCGTCGCTTTTCCTCCAAGAACCACAACCTATATTCTGAGCGCTTATGATAATCTTGGTTGTCCTAAACCTGGTCGCGATACAATGACAGTAATCGTAAATCCGAAGATCAAAGCCTTTGCAGGTAATGATACTACCGTAATAATCGGTCAGCCTTTACAATTCCAGGGAACTGGTGGAGTAAGTTATGTATGGAGCCCAACCACAGGCCTGAATGATCCATTCATTTCGAATCCTATTGGTATTTACAATGCAAGCAATGATAGTGTGCGGTATAAAATGATTGCCAGTGATGTTATTGGTTGTCTTGATTCAGCTAATGTAACTGTCTACGTTTATCAGACCCTGCCATATGTGTTTGTGCCCACTGCCTTTACTCCAAATGGTGATGGATTAAATGATATCATCCGGCCTATTGCTGTTGGCATTCAAAAAATAAATTACTTCTCCATCTATAATCGCTGGGGACAAATGGTCTATTATACCACACAAAATAAAACCGGATGGGATGGCGAACTTAAAGGAAGACCTCAGGCTTCCGCCGTTTATGTCTGGATGCTTAGCGCTATTGATTATTTGGGAAGGCCGCTTTTCCTGAAGGGAACGGTGACGTTGATTAGGTGAGCGGTCAGCGGTGAGAGGTGAGGGGAAAAAACTAATTACGGTAAAAATTTGTGGTCGAGGCTTGCTGGAGACATGTAATTGAAAGATCATTAATACAAACATGAGGAGGTAAGCTTGCACAATAATATATGACCTCTGCTATATCTTCTGCACTAAGTGGCTTTATTCCATTATAAATTGAATTTGCAGTTTGTTCATCTCCTTTGAAACGTACCAAAGAAAATTCAGTTTCTGCTGCTCCGGGATTGATTGCTGTTACTTTTATACCATGATTTAACAGATCAATTCTCATAGATTTATTCAATGCATCTACTGCGAATTTTGTTGCGCAATAAACATTCCCTTTCTCATACACTTCTTTCCCTGCTACTGAACCCAGGTTTATGATATGACCACTTTGTTTTTTAACCATTAATTGAGAAACAGCTTTAGCTACATACAAAAAACCTTTGATATTGGTATCTATCATCACATTCCAGTCATCCACATTTGCTTCATCAAAATAATCGCGTCCCAGAGCAAGGCCTGCATTATTTATAAGAACATCAATAGAATTCCATTTGTCATCTAGTAATTCAATAGCACTAAATACAGCGTTTTGGTCTCGAACATCAAAGGGAAGACACAAAACATCCACCTTATATTCATTTTTAATTTCTTCTGCAATCTTTTCAAGTCGATCAATTCTTCGGCCGTTAATGATAACATCATAACCCTGAGAAGCAAATTTATTTGCAGTTGCCAATCCAAAACCCGAGGTAGAGCCAGTTACAAAAGCAATCATTCTTAAGAATTTTGACAAAGGTCGGAAATGCGGGGTTAAAATGAACAGTGAGCGGTAAGTGGTGAGAGGTGAGCAGTGAATGGTGAGGGGCGAAGGACGTGAATTACTTGGGAAAAAACCGGAAGGTCAGGAAACATTAGCGAGTAATATGGTAAGTTGCTTTAGAATTCTTTCCAAAATGATCAAACTATAAGCTGACCGCTCACTACTCACATCTCACCCTTCTTACTGACTACTCACCACCGCTCCCGCTTCCCTCACCTTCTTAAACATCATCACATAACCACATAAAGCTTTCTTCTTTGCTTTATTAACCTGTACAGGTTTCATCATGTGAAATTCGGAGAACTGAGCTGTAAACGTATAGGAGATGATATTGCCATCCACATCACCCCATTTATGCTGACGGAAGATGACCATCTTTTCCTGCCAGTCGTACATTCTTACTTCGTATAACCTTGAACTTATATCGCCAATAAAAACAAACTGATATTTGGTGCCTTCGGTCAAGGGAACGATCACCGGCATTTCATATTCACTTTCCATAGCCATAGAGGCTTCCCTCACCATTACATATCCTTCTTTAGAATAAGCTTCCTTCAGGCTGTCAGCCTGGCGCGCGATCATATCATTGGTGCATGATTCCTGCTTGATAATAGACTGGGAATTTACGGGTTTACCGCCATAAAGCAGGAAGATGAAGAATAGGGTTAATAACAGGATAGGATTTTTCATAACAATTCTTAATTGGACTTGGACTTCATTATAAAGGTAGAACGTGAAATTTCCTAAGAAGAATATATCAAGCTAAAATTTTATAGTCTGGTATATTTCCATAGGGAAAATACGGGTTTTCCCTTAGATATAGTTCTTAGGAAATATTAAAACCCAAATTGTAACCGGAAATTGATATGGATCAGTTTTATTGCTGCGTCAGGGAGATCCTTACCCTTACACCGCCGCGTGTGTTAGTGATTGGAAACGCATTACTGATTTTTGGGATATTTTTATTCTGCTCGAAATATAACTGAATATTAATCTTATTATTCACCACATAATCTATACTCGGACTGATCCGAATTACTTTCTGTCCGGCTGTACCGAATGAGGTCTTCTGATCCAGCTTACTGTTGGCCGTGGCATCATCTCGGAAACTGAAATCCATTTTGATCGTAACATCATTGTCCATCTTGCCCTTCATGAATGGGATCTTCTTGATCAATGGCAGACCTTTCTGTCTCCAGTTGAAACCAAAGGTTACTTCTGTAGAACGATTTTCTGCCAATTGATAATCGATCAAGCTCAGACTAAGTTGTCTTCTCTTCGCATATTCAAATTTTAATGAGAGGCTATTCGTAAAGGTCATGTCCAATGCGATCAGCGGATCGAATGCCTCCTGAATGGTGATATTAGGTACCAGGAAGTAAGGAATGAAATTACCTGTAAGTGTATCTACAAAATAAGGGAATCCTATTCTGTTTGGATCCATGAACAAGAGAGCCGTATTAAAACTATTCATGCTAAGTGTACTATGATAGCCATGACGCAAAGTGAAACTTTGGAATATTTTATCCAATCCAGGTATTCTTGAAAGACCAGTATAGTTAATAGACCAGTTTGGTTTAGGAACAATTCCGGAGAATGGATTAGATCTTAGATTCGGATTACTGTTCTTCACCATTTTAATACTGGTGGGATCTTTATTGGTATAGGCAGCCAGGAAGGCGGGTATCACCACATCCTGCGCATAGCGGCCATAACCCTTGTAATATGCCGGATCAGTTGGACTGACTGCCCCACCCTGGTAAGGATTTTCTCCAGCCAACTTGCGTGAAAGAATGGCCCTGTTATTTTCAAAGGTCTTAAACGTAGCAGAAACAATATTCGGATCGAATTTGGTAAACAGCGATTGGAAAGCAATATAGCTTACGCTGAAACTTCCTGCCGCATAAGGATTCAAGCGAGTTAACCCTACATTATCAAATTTGCTGGTATCCTTATATAATTCAGAATATTGTTTGTCAAATGTTTTGTCAAGGTTCACATCAATATTGAAATCGCGGAATGGTGAAACAGTTGCCGTCAGGTTCATTCGCTGATTGTAACGTTGCTGGATCATTCTTGATACCAGTGTATCAGTAGAGAACAATCCTTTTGCACCGTAATTATTTATCCAGTTCGTATCGGGCTGATATCCAAAAATAAAATCAAAGCCAGGTTCCCTGCTTTTGAAATTATGTCCAAGCACCTGCGTACTATCCATATAACCAGGAAGTGTTGTTCCGAAATCTTCCGTATACTGCACTCCTACTCTTTTCACAGCTGTTACCAATCGCAGGAAGAATTTTGGAACCCCACCTACTTCAGGAAGATCCGTTCTCCTTTCTTTTTGTTTTTTATCCTTCTTTACCTTATGTTTTTTGATACGGATGATCTTTCCATTTTTATTACGGATCGTGTCCGCTTTAGGAGCAAGATCATTATTCATAGCCGCTATAGTTCCTTTAGGATCATTCAGGTTCACTACCTTTTTATCCTTCTTTGTATCCTTTCCTTTACCGGCAGGAGCGCCACCATTACCTGGAGGAGGTGGAAGACTACGGGGAGGGCCATTGGTATTCAGTGCGCGTAATAATCGAACACGATTATACAGATCTTCAAATTTCAATTCACCATTGATGGTTTTTGTCTGGGTATTTGAGATCGTATTACCGAGATTTATATCTCCTGTTCTTTCCAAAAGTGAAGAAGCCAGCCAATCGTACTTGGTATTATAACTGGCACGAAGGCTGGTCCAGCTCAGGAAAGGAATCTTAGCCATAGGTACATTATAGGAAAGAGTAAGATCCTGGCGATAATTAGTATTTCGTCCGCCCTTATAAACATTATTTTTTATAAAATCCTTTTTCTCCTTTGT
>JAYTXP010000002.1:0-10721 GCA_043742885.1 Chitinophagaceae bacterium
ATTTTTAACCTTCTGCAGGAAAAAAGAGAGGAAACGGCTATATCCAAGGCGGCTACGATTGCCAATTCACAGATTGTGGAATTCGCATATATTTCCAATATCCCAATAAGTCCGAAAAGACGAAATATTCAGCTAATCGCTATCCTCGTAGGAATAGCCCTGCCTGCCCTCTTTATCTTCGGATCCGAACTCTTCAATGATAAAGTATCGACCCGCTTCGATGTAGAAAAGATCACCACGGCTCCTATTCTGGGAGAGGTTGGGCATTCTTTCTCAGGTAAATCGATGATCGTAAATAAGACCACCCGAAGCATGGTGGCCGAACAATTCCGAATCATTCGTTCTAATCTTCAATACATCATTGGTAAGAATCAGAATAACTCCATCCTGGTTACTTCTTCTTTTAGCGGGGAAGGAAAATCATTTATAAGTTTGAATATTGCGTCGGTAATGGCCCTGGCAGGTAGAAAGACCATCATTCTGGAACTTGATATTCGTAAACCTAAAATAATTACAGGCTTGAACATGCCAAAGGGACCGGGTATAACCAATTACCTGATTGGGAAATCCGAATTAAATGATTTGATCCAGCCTGTTCCTGATAATGAAAATCTTTATGTTTTAGCTTGTGGTCCCATACCACCAAATCCTGCTGAATTATTACTGGATCCAAAAGTTGAAGAAATGTTCGCAGAGCTCCGCAAAAAATTTGATGTAATTGTAATTGATACAGCGCCCGTAGGTATGGTAAGTGATGCGCAGACACTAGGTAAATTCGCTGATTGTTGTCTTTATATTGTTCGCCAGGGATATACTTTCAAAAAGCAGATCACTCTGGTAGATGAATTTTATTTAGAACATAAATTGCCCCATGTTGCCATCATTATCAACGACGTCAAAATAAAAGCTGGCTATGGTTATTATGGCTATGGCCGTTATGGGTACGGACATGGTTACGGCTATGGATATGGTTCCTACTACGAAGAGGAAACTGCTCCAAAATCAACATTGGAAAAAGTAATTGATAAGTTGAATCCATTTAATCTGTTTTCCAAAAAGAAATAGTCTCATCATGCGTGTACTTGTTACAGGGGGAGCAGGTTTTATTGGCTCTAATCTGGTTGGAGCCCTGCTAAAGGATGAGCGTATCCAATTCGTTCGGGTGATGGATAACCTGGCAACCGGTTCGCGATCCAATCTTGTTTCGTATTTGGATGATCAGCGTTTTGAATTTATGGAAGCCGATATTAGGGATTTCGAGCAGTGTATGAAAGCCTGTGAGGGTATTGATGGGATCAGTCACCAGGCAGCCCTGGGCTCTGTACCCCGAAGCATCGACGATCCGATCACCACTAATAATGTAAATATCACCGGTGCGCTGAATGTTTTTACGGCGGCCAATAAAAAGGGAATTAAAAGAATTGTATACGCGGCCAGTTCTTCTACTTATGGAGATCATGCGGCCCTGCCTAAAGTGGAGGATCGTATCGGCCGGCCTCTTTCTCCCTATGCCATTACTAAATATGTAAATGAATTATACGCGCAGGTCTATGCGGATCTTTTTCAAATGGAACCTATCGGACTGCGTTACTTCAATATATTCGGACCAAGACAAAATCCTAAAGGCGCTTATGCCGCAGTGATCCCTTTATTTGCACAGGCATTGATCGATAACAAAGCACCGAAGATAAATGGTGATGGAAGGCATAGCCGCGATTTTACCTATATCGATAATGCGGTACAGGCAAACATCCTGGCTTTATTTACAAATAATAAAGAAGCGTTGAACCAGGTTTATAATATTGCCTGTGGACAGCAGACTTCCTTAACAGAACTGTTTGAACATCTGCGGAAAGAAGCCGGCACCGATCTACAACCTATACATGGTCCGGAGAGAATTGGTGATGTACTTCATAGTCTGGCAGATATTTCGAAAGCAGAGCGTTTGCTTGGATATAAAGTAAATATATCGGTGGAGGAGGGATTGAAGAAGACGTATGAATGGTATTTGAAGAAGGTTGAGGGGTTGAGGGGTTGAGGGGTTGAGTAAGTTGAGAAGGGTTGAGAAGGTTGAGGAAGTTGAGTTGCTGCCCTTAAGGGAATTTGGAAATTAGTCGAATAAAATACTTGGGAATAGTTTGAATTCGTGAAGTATAAAGTAGGTTTCATTTTAAAACTACTATTTTATGTACACTTATTCATTTGAAAAATTAGCGGTGTGGAAACTTTCAAAGTCGTTTGCAGTAAAGATATATAAGTTAACAGAGGGGTTTCCATCAACTGAAAAGTTTGGAATAGTCAGTCAATTGCGAAGAGCTGCAGTTTCGGTTTGTTCAAATATTGCAGAAGGCAGCAGTCGTAAATTTGATAAAGAACAATCACAGTTTTATACTTATTCCTATGGAAGTGTTGTAGAGATCTTAAACCAACTACTGATATCTTTTGATTTAGGATGGATAAATAATGAGGCTTTAAATAGTTGCAGAACTGATGTTGAATTGATCAGTTTCTCACTGAATAAATTGCGAAATCAAACAAATAAAAACTAAAATATAATTCGGAGGTCTCAACCTTCTCAACCTCCTCAACCTTCTCAACCATGCCCTCAACCCCTCAACTTAAAACTGTATTAATCACTGGAGGCGCCGGCTTCATCGGCTCACACGTTGTCAGACTGTTTGTTACTAAGTATCCAGATTATAAGATCATAAATCTGGACGCGCTGACCTATGCGGGCAATCTGGAGAACCTAAGTGATATAGATAATAAGCCTAATTATATTTTTGAAAAGGCAGATATACTTGATGCAAATCGTATCGAAGAAATCTTTACTAAATATCAACCAGATGGTGTCATTCATCTCGCTGCAGAATCTCATGTCGACCGGTCCATCTTATCACCTTTGGATTTTGTATATACCAATGTGATAGGTACAGTCAATCTTTTAAATGCTGCTCGCAAATGCTGGCAGCCTCAACTTTCTCAACTTTCTCAACCTTCTCAACCTTTCCCCCGCTTCCACCACGTTTCTACTGATGAAGTATTTGGTGCATTAGGAGAGACCGGTTTATTCACCGAAAAAACTCCTTACGATCCGCATTCACCCTACAGTGCGTCAAAGGCATCTTCTGATCATTTTGTAAGGGCTTATCATGATACCTATGGATTGCCAATAACAATTACTAATTGCTCAAACAATTACGGACCAAATCATTTTCCGGAAAAATTGATCCCATTATTCATCAATAATATTATTCAACGCAAACCATTGCCGGTTTATGGAGATGGAAAATATACCCGTGACTGGCTGTATGTGATCGATCATGCCAGGGCCATTGATGAAGTGTTCCATCATGGAAAAAATGGAGATACTTATGCTGTAGGAGGTTTTAACGAGTGGCAGAATATCGAGCTGGTGAAATTATTATGTAAGCTGATGGATGAGAAGCTGGGTCGAAAAGATAGTGAATCACTAATCACTTATGTAAAAGATCGTCCGGGCCATGACCTTCGTTATGCCATCGATGCTACCAAGATCAATAAGGAATTAGGCTGGTCCCCTTCAGTCACTTTTGAAGAAGGATTAGCATTGACCATCGACTGGTATTTGAAGAATACAGAATGGCTGGAGCATGTGACGAGTGGAATGTATTTGGAATACTATAAAAAGCAATATCAGGAAAGTTGAGCTGTTGAGTGGTTGAGTGGTTGAGTGAACCCTCTGACTTCTTGGTGGTCGCTCAACTCCTCAACAGCTCAACAGCTCAACAGCTCAACCAACCCTCAACCCTCAACCCTCAACCCTCAACTCTCAACCCTCAACCTCTCATGAAAGGCATCATACTCGCCGGCGGCTCCGGCACACGTTTATACCCCATCACAAAGGCGATCAGTAAGCAATTAATGCCGATCTATGATAAGCCGATGATCTATTATCCGCTATCGGTATTAATGATGGCGGGCATTCGGGAGATACTTATCATTACTACCCCGGAAGACAATGCTTCGTTCATAAGATTATTGGGAGATGGGTCACAAGTAGGCTGCCATTTTGAATATGCCGTGCAGGAAGTACCAAACGGTTTAGCGCAGGCTTTTGTGATTGGGGCCGATTTTATAGGAAAAGAAAAAGTAGCGCTAATACTGGGGGATAATATTTTTTATGGTACCCGAATGGGAAAACAATTAAAAGAATTGAATAATGTGGAGGGTGGTTATGTATTTGCCTACCCGGTGGCTGATCCTGAAAGATATGGAGTGGTAGAATTTGATGAAAATTTTAAGGCGCTTAGCATTGAAGAAAAACCGGCCTTACCTAAATCTAAATATGCGGTACCTGGTTTATATTTTTATGATAATACGGTGGTGAAAATTGCCAAAAATCTTAAGCCTTCTGCAAGGGGAGAATACGAGATCACGGATGTGAACAGGATCTACCTGGAAAAAGGCAAATTAAAAGTGGCACTGCTTGACCGCGGAACCGCCTGGTTGGATACAGGAACTTTTGATTCTCTTCATGATGCAACTGAATTTGTAAGGGTGATAGAAAAAAGGCAGGGTACCAAGATTGGATGTATTGAAGAGGTGGCGTATCGGAATGAATTTATAAGTAAAGAAGAGCTATTGAAAATGGCGAATGAACTTGCGAAAAGTGGGTATGGTGAATACCTGAAGAGAATAGTTGAATGATAGTTGAATTAACAGTCAGTTTCAAGTCTATTTATTTTTTGTGTCTGTAAGCGATTTTGATAAGAATATGAACAGCCCCGCTGAGGTAACTACTTCAGGAATGACTGCCAAAGTTTTGAAAGGCAGTTTCTGGGTATTAGTTGGACAGGTACTCCCTTTTCTGGCAACTTTTATCGCCACTCCGTTTGTCATTCATTTTTTAGGTACGGAATCCTATGGGGTTCTGATTCTGTTGGGGCTGGTAGCCAATTATTTTTCCTTTGCTGATTTCGGGATGGGGCTTGCTTCTACTAAGTTTGGTTCAGAGGCCTATGGGGAGCGCTCAGATAAGCGGGAGGGGGCAGTCATTATAACCGCGTTAAGGATCGCATTTTTCTCATCTGTTTTAATAGCAGTTCCCCTTTTTATTTTTTCAGGATTTATTATCCGTTATATTTTTAGTGTACCTGCCCACCTTCAGTATGCGGCCACTCTGGGTTTACGAATCACCTTACTATCGTTTGTTTTCGGGATCTTGTCAGGGGTACTCAATACACCGCAGCTAACCAGACTGCGGATGGACCTGAATATTCTGATCAATTCCGGGGGAAAGATCCTGATGATCTTAGTTACTCCATTGGTATTCTATTTTGGGGGAGGCATCGTTGAAGCCTGTATTGTGTCAGTTACTGCTACAGCAATAATGCTGGCAGGTAATTTTTGGGTTTCAGGTAAATTGCAACCGGCAATCTTTAAGTCGAAGTTCAATGCCAATTTAAAAAAGGAATTGATACAATTTGGGAAAAGTGTCATATTGTATAGTGCAGCAACTGTGCTGATATTTAATGCCGAAAAGCTGGTGTTGTCGAACCTCACTTCTACAAAGGAACTGGCTTATTATTCAGTAGCTTATACACTAGCGAGTATGACCACCATGCTTACATTAGCGATCGGACAAACCCTGATACCAGCATTTTCCCAGATGCTTGCGCCGGAAAAAAGAACAAGCTTGAATTTGCTTTTCAACAGAAGTTTTAAGACGACCTTGATATGCCTGCTCCCAACTGTAATGGTGATGGTAGTTGTAGCAAAACCCTTTTTTACAATATGGGCCGGTAAGGAATTTGGAATGCAAAGCACCATGCCGTTCTATATCCTGATGGGAGGAATATTTTTCAGTTTGCTTATGTATATTCCTAACAGCATCCTTCTTGCATTTGGTAAAACTTCGATTTTCGCTAAGACTTACTGGATAGAGATCCTGCCTTATATTCTTTTGGCTTTTGTGTTAATCCGGGAAATTGGAATCCTGGGTGCAGCAGTTGTATGGAGCCTGAGAGAAATCATTAATGCGTTCGTTTTTTTCTGGTATTCCAGGAAATACACCGGTGTTTCGTTAAATGTGCGAGAGTATATCCGGAAGTTTTTTCCGGCATTACTGTTGTTATCTCCGCCTGTTATATTCGCATTGACATGGAATAATTTCTCTCTGGTTCTTGTTGGTATTACCCTTGTCAGTCTTGTTTTATATCTTATCCTTTGCTGGAAATTGTTACTGTCAGGTGAGGAGAGAAAATGGGCAATTTCGATAATGCCGTTTAAAAAATAAATATGAGTAATTCTGTTAGTTTATTGAGTCGGGTCAAATGGAGAATTGGTTATACATTAAAGAAGTTGCATCCTGTAAAGGACCGGGTCTTTCATGGAATTATTAATTATAAGCCCCGTATCAAGGAACGACCTGAGAAAATGATCACTATACCTACATCTGGTTGGCAAGGCTTGGAGCTGATTATCAAAGACATTATTGAAAGAACAGGGATCGCCGGGAATAAATGCCTTGAATTCGGAGTAGAGTTTGGTTATTCGTCAGTAGTGTTTTCCAATTATTTTTCACAGGTCAAAGGGGTCGATATTTTTACTGGCGATGTTCATGCAGGCTTTAATGGCGATATTTATGATGAGGTCAAAAACCGATTGAAAGGTTATTCAAATATCACACTTATTCAAAGTGATTATCGCGATTTCATCCGGGATAATTCGGAAAAATTTGATCTTATTCATGTAGATATCATTCATACCTATGAAGCAACATATGAATGTGGGCTTTGGGCAGCTGAACATTCAGATTGTGCTATTTTCCATGATACGGAAAGCTTTCCTGAGGTAAAAAGAGCAGTACTGGACATTGCCCGCAAAACAGGCAAAAAATTTCATAATTATGTTCCCTGTAATGGGTTAGGCATAATTTTTTAGCTGTAATATGAATTCGCAAAATCAGCCTTTAGTTGCTGTAATTCTTCTTAATTGGAACGGCCTAGCCGATACAATTGAATGTGTACAGTCCTTGACAGAATGCAGTTTCGAAAATTTGCAAGTCTATATAGTGGACAATGCGTCGGCAAATAATGAAGGAGAGATTCTTTCTGATAAATTTCCCTCTGCCACCATATTGATGCAAAAGGAGAATCTTGGGTTTTGCAAGGGTAATAATGTCGGGATCGAACAGGCCATCGCTGACGGTGCTGAGTATATTATGCTCCTGAATAATGACACTATTGTTACTCCTGCCTCTGTTGCTATACTTGTGGATGAATTTAAGAAGATAGGAAATGCCGGCGCTTTGAGTCCGGTTATTATGGAGTATCCTGAAATGCAAACAGTATGGTTTGCTGAAGCAAAATGGGATGCAAGCAGAGCCCAGTTTTCGCTCAATCCGAGGGGGAAGACTCTGGTAGATTTGAAAATTCAAGATCATTGGAATACAGAGTTTGCCTGTGGTTGTTGTTTATTTACAACGGCCACAATCATGAAAGAAGTTGGCTTGCTGGATGAAAGATATTTTGCTTATTATGATGAGGCTGATTGGTGCAAACGACTTGATAAAAAAGGATATTCTTCTTTTACAACATCAAAGGCAGTCATCTATCATAAGGTTTCAAAGACTACCCCAAAATTGGTTTCAACCTATCTGATGACCCGCAACCGATTATTATGGATGAAGGACCATCTTCCAATGAAAAAAAGGATGGCTTCTTTCTTTTACCTGGGGAAAGAGTATTTATGGCATGTGTTAAATCGTCGGGGACTACTCAAAGGCTCCTATTCCAAAGCATATAGCATCGCATTTCTAAAGGGGTGCAAAGATTACCAAAATCATAAATTCTGGAAATGGGATGAGGATACAGAGAAACTGATCTTCTAATTTTTTTTAAGTCTATTTCATATCTCTACAAAGCTTCCAACCATAAAAGCAAGCCAAATCTTGGAACATATTTTATTGCCACAGCAAAGGGTAGATCATGATTTACCTAAGAATCTAACCAGTGATGACGAGTCTGACTTTATGCCTTATTCAGGCTATACAACAGCGCCTGTAAAGTTGAAGAAACTGACAAATGCAATGGTATCACCTGATTCCGTTATTTATAAAAATGGTTTTTTGGTGGCAGAAACGGTTGCAATGGGTGGATTTGAAAACTATTATCGCTACCGCCATTTATTCAAAAAATATTTTTTTAGTAAGTCAATAAAACTAGATGTTTCAAAAAAGTATTTGTTACTCACTGATCTGTACTCCTCGGGCCATTTTCACTGGGTATGCGAGGTGCTTCCAAAGCTTATGCTACTAAAGGAGGAATCCAGCCATTATATATTGCTATTACCAGACAATTCTTACCTGAGGTCAATAGGCATTCAATCTATTGAATGGCTGGGTTTGAAGTTTGAGGATATCGTGTTCATGAGTAAGGATAATTTTTATAAAGCAAGGCAACTTTATTATATTCCATCTATCTCTAAAACAGGATTAAATAAGATCCTTCTGGGACAATTAAATTCAAGATTTTTAAAATCTCAGAATGGTAGTGGCAAAAAGCTATATATATCACGGGCTAAAGCGAATTTCAGGAAAGTATTAAATGAAAAGGATCTGGTAAAAATATTGTCAGGCTACGGGTTTGATATAGTGGAAGCTGAAGATCTTTCTTTTGAACAGCAGTACCAATTATTTTCTTCAGCCTCTTTACTAGCGGGAATACATGGAGCTGGCTTATCAAACTGCATTTTTATGCCAGCCAATGCTAAAGTACTGGAATTACGTAAGAGAGAAAATGCCACAACCAATGTTGCATATTGGCACCTTGCATCTTCTATTGGCCAGAAGTATTATTATTTTAATGGAACACCGGATAGCGATGCTCCATTGGTAGGAAGGGGTTGTAACTTGAGTATCGACCTTAAATGTTTTGAAGAAAGGATAGAGGGTATTCTTTGCTGATATGCGATTAGTTATTCTCGATACTACAGTGCATGGATCTCTTATTGGAGGAGGTCATCTCTATCTTCCGCCTTTGCTTTCCGGATTACTGGCCAAGGGTAACGATGTCCATTTAGTTACTGCCGGAAGACCTAATGACAGGATATATTATCAATTGATCAATTCTGGAGTTGCACTTCATACTGCAGTATGGGATTCAGACCAATATGTTGAAAAGGCCGTAATTCAGTTCGCAGACTGGGTAAATGAATTAAAGCCCGATGTTTTCGTTATTTCAGCATCCGCGGATATTGGTTGGGTCGTTCTGCCTTATTTAAATGGAGATATTGCCACTGTTACAATTGGTCATACAGACGATGAAACATTTTACATGCCAGCCCGGCATTATCACTCGTTTTTGACCAGGGCAGTTGGAGTAAGTAATGAAATATGTAAAAATTATGTTCAGAACTGCCTGATGTTACAAGGGCAAGTAGCCTGGGTTCCTTACGGTGTTGAGGGCCGGGAAGAACCACCTGTTACTGATGATCATTCTGTTATTAAGATATTATATGCAGGGAGAATCGCCCGGGAACAAAAAAGAGTTTTTGACCTGGTACAAATTGCCAATCAGTTAAAAGATCAGCAGATTAAATTTGAGCTGCGGATAATTGGAGATGGGCCAGATATGGAGGAATTTCGCACTTCCCTTAATGAGGAGATCCTTTCTGGTAAAGTAATAATGATGGGTTGGCTGGATAAATCGGAGGTTCAGAAATTCATGCAAAGCTCCGAAATTTTCCTACTCACCTCCGAGTATGAAGGTTTTTGCATCGCCTTGGTGGAAGCAATGGCCAATGGGTGCTGTCCGGTAGTGTCAAATATAGAAAGTGGAAATACTGAACTCGTTCATCATGAAAAAAACGGATATCTGGTGGCTGTAGGAAATATTGAGCAATATGTTGGTTTTCTTTCAACACTTTCCAGCAATAAAGAACTTCTTCAGCATTTCCGTTTGCAATCCTGGGAGATGGGGAAAAAATATAGTACGCAGGCAATGGTGGAAAACTACGATACCCTTTTCAAGTCAGCTAAAGAGGACGTTGATAAAAATAAACGAGTTCCCGATCCTTCCTATCCTGTTATGCCATCCTGCAGATCTAAATATCCATTCTGGCTTCGCGACTTAAAAATTTATATGAAGAAATCATTAAACAAATAAATAATTAATAGTTACATGCTCTCCTTATTAAAACGAAAAATTGTAAATTCTTATTATTATTTAAAATATAAGGATGCAAGAAGAATATCCGGAATGGCAATACCCTTTGAGCATTTCAGGGAATTGAACAGGAAGTGGTTAAGGGATCTTCAGTTTCACACTATACTTGATGTGGGAGCCAATCAGGGTCAGTTTGCAAAACTGGCAAGAATGGTCTTCCCCAATGCTGAAATACATTCTTTTGAGCCGCTACCTGAATGTTTTGCGCAACTTCAATTAGTACTTAAGAACGACCAGAAATTTTTTGCCCACAATCTTGCCTTGGGGAAAGAGCCCTCTTTCCTTGACTTCTACAGAAGTGATCATAGTCCTTCATCCTCTTTTTTGGAAATGGAAGACAGCCATAAGGAGGCCTTTCCTGAAAGTAAAAAAGGGCATAAAGATTCGATCAGGGTTGAGGTATCTACCCTTAATAATTTCTTCAGTAAGCATAAACCAGCTCCACCCATTTTATTGAAAATTGATGTGCAGGGTTTTGAGGCTGAAGTGTTAAAGGGTGGACTGGTGGTATTG
>JAYTXP010000003.1:0-1545 GCA_043742885.1 Chitinophagaceae bacterium
CTTCATGGAACTCACGTAAGCGGTATTATCGGTGCCGTACGTGGAAATAATATTGGAATGGATGGTGTGGCTGATAATGTTAGGATCATGGCTGTACGCGCGGTACCTGACGGAGATGAGCATGATAAGGATATCGCTCTGGCAATTCGTTATGCTGTAGATAATGGCGCACAGGTTATCAATATGAGTTTTGGAAAAAGTTTTTCCCCCGAAAAGAAATGGGTAGATGATGCCGTAAAATATGCGGAATTAAAAGGTGTATTGATAGTTCATGCCGCAGGTAATGACGCGAAGAACCTGGATAGTGCTTATAACTTCCCTACTCCATTAATGCTGGATGGTAAAAGACCAAAAAACTGGATCACTGTTGGAGCAAGTGGAGATCCTAAACTGGGTGGACTTACTGCAAGTTTCTCCAATTATGGAAAGAAGGAAGTGGATGTATTTGCGCCCGGCGTAAAAATATATTCGTCCCTTCCCGGAGGAAATACCTATGGCAATCTTCAGGGAACCAGTATGGCTTCTCCTGTAGTTGCAGGCCTGGCTGCTTTGATCATGGAATATTTTCCAACACTGAGTGCTGCGCAGGTAAAACAGGTGATTGAAAAATCTTCCCGAAATCCCGGAATGAAAGTAAATGAACCTGGAACAGACATAAATACTGATCTGAGTACCATTTCTAAAACAGGTGGTATTATCAATGCATATGAGGCAGTCAAACTGGCTTCTACTATGAAAGGTGAGAAGAAAGCACCAGTTGTAAAACCATCTACCACGGTCAAGCCAAAGCCAAAAAGCTGACCACTCAACTTATTTAATTTTAAGCCCCGGATCTTCCGGGGCTTTTATTATAAGTTTGAGAAACAAAAATCAAACTACAATGCCCAGACCTGATCTTAGCAGAGTTCCTTCGTTTTATCACAATTATATTAACCTGGTAAAATCAGATGATTTGTTATCTGTTTTGAAAGACCAATCTATAAGTTTCAGGAAATTCCTGGACAATATTCCAGAAAATAAAATTGATCACCGGTATACTGAAGGCAAATGGAGCATTAAAGAATTACTTCAACATTGTATTGATGCTGAAAGAATTTTTGCTTACCGTTCATTATGCATAGCAAGAAAAGATCAAACACATTTTCCCGGATTTGAGGAAGAAGAATATGCAAAGAATGCAAAGAGTGAAAATCTGATTTGGGAAAACCTCAAAGAAGAATTCAGCATAGTCAGAAGAAGCACTGAATTACTGTTTAATAGCTTTGATGAGGAACAATTAGAAGCAACAGGGACCGTCAGCGAAAATTCAAATTACGTGAGAGCATTTGGATTTATTATGGCCGGTCACCTGATGCATCATGAGAATGTTATTGTGGAGAGATACCTTTAGTGAATAGTCAATGGTGAATAGAAAGTAGTGAATATCCATTTTTCAACTACTTTACTCAGTATTCACTCGTTAAAATCCCTTCTTCGCCAGATTCTGCTGATTGATCATATCATTCATCACCTTCACCGCCTGGTCCAGGTAAATATCTTTTTGAC
>JAYTXP010000004.1:0-27340 GCA_043742885.1 Chitinophagaceae bacterium
CCACCACCGGTACCGTTGATCTTTATGTCGAATTTGTTTACAAGTTCGAGCGTCCTCAGAGGGCGGACTACATGGTTCTGCAGGTATACCAAAGGAAAATATACTTTGTTGTCTTTGTCGTTCACAATGATCTTGCCATCACCTTTTGACATAAAGATGCGGGTCACAGCTTCTTTACGACGGCCAACACCAATTTTTTGCTTTTCCATTTTGTTTTTTTATTTGACTGAGCTTTATCGCGGATCGTATTAGGTCCCGGTTAAAAACTCCGGGCTGATTTAGAATTTAAGTTCTTTGGGTTGCTGTGCGCCATGCGGATGTGCTTCACCGGCATACACAAATAATTTCTTGAACATCTTGCGTCCCAGGCGATTTTTTGGAAGCATACCACGAACGGCTCTTTCAACCGCATCCTCTGGTTTACGCTTCAGCAAAGTCGCTGCTGTTTCTTCTTTACGACCACCAGGATATCCAGTGTAGTGGTCATAGATTTTCTGGTCAATTTTCTTTCCGGTAAGCACCACTTTGCTCGCGTTGATCACCACGATAAAATCGCCGGTATCAACGTGAGGAGTATAGCTTGCCTTATTTTTTCCGCGCAAAATGGCGGCGATCCTCGCGCACATACGACCCACGGTTTGATTAGTACCGTCCACAACATACCAGTTGCGTGTAACGGTAGCCGCATTCGCATGTTTTGTACTAAAATGCAGTTTGCTCATTTTTTAAACTTTGAGCCTTTTTCCGGCAAGCCGGGTTAAGGCAGTGATTGAATAATGACCTGAGCTATCCCTTCAGGTCATCCTTTTTAAGATTTTGAGTTTCTTAAAGGGGAGCGAAGATAGGGGTTGGCGGTTTCTCTGCCATCAGAATAAGGAGGTTTTTTTGATTGTTGCTTTGTAATAGATTGGTTATCAATAATAATTTTGACATGTTTTGTAGCTCATGGAGATTGTATTTGTTCTTTATGTTCTTGATACTTATAGGAAGGCAGGAAGAATCAAACTCCGACCATACTAAACAGCCAAAGCACCCCAAGCCCCTAAAGGGGAGGATAATTGTTTAGCAGTGTTTATGCAGTTTCAGTATTGATGATTCTTTTTAGATCATGAAGGCTAAATACAAACAGCCGCCCCCTGCCCATAAAGGGGAGGATAATTTGCTTAACAGTTTTTATTTTATTTCAAAATTGGTGTTTGATTTCTTAGCTCCTGATTATGTATTCTCAATATCATGGATACTCTGTTCACCCTCCCCTTTAGGGGCTGGGGGTGCATTTGGCTGTTAGCGGCAGTCTGAATTTTCTTTCTTTTTTTATCAAGAAAAAAAAGAACCCGGAGCTTCGAGAGCCTCAGCCACCAGGTGCTTTCTATGACATAGGTCATAGTTAACGGGGACTAGAGAATATATATTTATTAAATACTTTTCTTCATAAATTCCTTTTTATGACACAATTACAGGATATTTTTTTATTGCAGTTTCAGTTATCGTTGGAATACTTTATTTATTGCGAGCTATAAAAATTCTATTCAACGGAAAAATTTTAAAAAGCAAAGTATTTAATTTTCCAGATAATAAGGGTGATAAAGTTATGTACTGTATTGCTGTGGTCGTTATTATGCTAATGGTAGTACTTAATAGAATGAATATGCTTTAATAAATATTCGAGAATTAAATACCCCGCATATATGGTTTTGCAACACCCTTGAGGTAATTGATTTTTTTGATTGATGATTTTTTTCTTTCCGTTCTTTTTTCTTGAAAAAAAAGAACCAAAAATTCAAGACGAATCGAAGTAATCAGTTCTTTAGATCGATCTTTCCCTCTGACGATTCGTCGGGGGAACACTCCGATTTGCAAAGCTCCTTAGCTAGTTCCCTCACTATTCGTTTTGACTTTGACCACACTAAAGGCGCTGTGCCCGCCCTTCCCTTTATTAAAGTAGCAAGCTTTCTTTAGCCAGGGCCGGCCAAGGCGCTGGAGCAGTCTTTATACTTCGCTTTATTTATCATGATTAAAAACACAGAACATCCCAGCTACTCCAATTATCCTCCCCTTTAGGGGCTGGGGGTGCATTGGCTGTTAGCCGCAGGCTGAATTTTCTATTTTTTTTTTTTCAAGAAAAAAAGAACAGAAAAAATAAATAGTATTTTGATCCCCACTAAAAAAAATCCAGATGCCGCATTTATTAAATAGAACCAGTTTCGGAAACCCAACCAACAAAGGAAACCTTCTCAGCGAAGCAGACGCCATTGCTTTACTAAATGAATGGGTCCCAAATGAGAAATTAAGACTCCATATGAAGCAAGTCGCCGTCAACATGAAAGCCTGGGCCATCGAAAGAGAAGGCGCCGATGAACTAACAGCCCGCAAATGGGAACAGGCAGGTCTTTTGCACGATGCCGACTGGGAAAAATTTCCGGATGATCATTGTCGTATTATTATTGAAGAACTGGAAAGAAGGAATATAGACTCCGAGGTACTTCATTGTATAGCCTCACACGGACCCGCCTATTTCGGCGTAGAGCCAGTTAGCAAAATGGATAAGATGATCTATGCCATTGATGAACTTTCCGGCTTCATCCATGCCGCCGCACTGATCAGGCCTACATTATATGAGGGACTGGAAGTAAAAAGTGTACTTAAAAGATTAAAGGCGCCCGCCTTTGCCGCCCAGGTAAGTCGGGAGGATATAAATAACGCAGTATCAAGAGCTGAGATACAATTAGAGGACCTGATCCAATTCATTATCGACCACCAGAAACAGATATCGTAATTTTCCTAAGGGGAAATAAAGTTAAGATTTATTTAAACTATGTAAACGCAGGGGGGTCACAAGGTGACTGACTAAGTAGCCTGAACCGTAAGAATATTAGTCAACCCTAAACCGAAAAAAAAATGAGAAGAGTTTTTACCCTTTTGACCGGAATGCTGATCCTTACCCTGGTCACCACCCGATCCAATGCCAATCCGACCACCCCCGATCTGGCGAATTTCAACGTAACCGTCTTTGACAGTTTACGTGTTGCCGCATTTACCAATACCTCCATCCTGGGTTCTGAACCCGGAGAGAGAATAGGTGTTTGGAATTTCGGTGATGGTAATCAGGCCACTACCGGCCCATTGGCAAATATCACCCATGTGTATCCTCATCCCGGAGTATATAATGCCTGTCTTCGGATCTATCGCCGAAACAATACAGGCGATACTGTGCTTTCAGCGATGTTCTGCAAAACAGTGACCATCGCCCAGATCTGCACCGCCAATTTTGAGAAACTGCAAACCAACGCTAATCCAACATTTGCTTATTTCAAGGCTTTCGCCTGGAGTAATGGTAATCCAAGACCATTACAGGTTTGCTGGAATTTTGGAGATGGTCATGATACCTGTATCAATTATGGTCCAAACTACACCGGACTTTACCAGGTAGGCCATCAATATGCTAATGCCGGCAATTACCAGGTATGTGTGATCATACATTATGATGGTGGATGTACGGCTACTAAATGCAGGGGCATTGTAATTGGCAATCCTCCACCACCGGATAACTGCGAAGCAGATTTTGAAAGAATACAGGTGGCCGCTAATCCTTTGAATAATTATTTCAAGGCCCTGCCATCCAATAGCAATAACCGTAAACCATCAGAGATATGCTGGAGATTTGGTGATGGTCATGATACCTGTATTAATTATACAGAGAATTATACCGGGCTTTATGCGGTCAATCATATTTATAATCATCCCGACAATTATGAGGTTTGTGTACGTATCACTTATTATGGCGGATGCCAGGCCTATAAATGCCGACTGATTCATGTAAGCGGACCAGATAGTTGTGCTGCCAATTTCGAAAAAGTTCCTTCGCCTAACACGATGCCGCTGCAGGTGTTCCTGAAAGCACTGCCATCTCATAATAATAACCGTAAACCTTCCCGCATCTGCTGGAATTTCGGCGACGGTCATGATACCTGTATAAATTATACGGAGAGTTATACCGGTCAGTACCTGGTATCTCATCGCTATGCTCATCCTGATTCTTTCAACGTATGTGTAACCATTCGTTATTATGGCGGATGTGAAGCGCAGAAATGCAGAAGGATCTATGTACCCAATCCGCAGCCAGGTTGTGTGGTCAATTTGGTACAGATCGTTCCTTCTAATTATAGTTTGGTCCGTGGTTTTGTAGCTACTCCATATTCATACGCTACGCCACCGGCAAGACCTGTATATATCTGCTGGAGATTTGGAGATGGACAGGATACTTGTTATACAGTAGATTCTACAAGACCTCCGGGCTCCAATTTTGCGATCAGTCACCGCTATGCAAACGCGGGTGTTTACAACGCCTGTGTACGCGTAGTGTTTCAGGGAGGATGCGTGGCCGAATCATGTAAAGAAGTAAGAATACTTCCGGCACCTCCGGGCCCAAGATTGCATCTGGCACCAAACCCTGTTCACGAGGTATTGAATGTAGAGTTCTTATCACTGTTTACCGAAGCAGTTGTTATAAGAATTGTAAACAGCAATGGTATTCCGGTAAGGACCTATACCCGCAGTGTAAATGTGGGCATCAATAACTGGACGGAGATAGTAGCCAATCTTCCTCCGGGCATTTACACCTATGTGGTTCAATCGCCAAGACAATTTATCACGCAGCATTTCGTGAAACTATAAATACTTACGTCAGGGCAAACAGAGGCCGCTTCGAAAGGAGCGGCTTCTTTAATTATAGCCATGAGCTGCGAGCTTTGAGCTGCCAGCTTTGATTCGGTAAAGGGGGAGAATTTGTTTTCAATTGGAATATGACGGTAATTTTAAACTGTCTGGTTTTTTGGGGTACTTACAATATCACTGAAGCAGTGCTGTTATTTAACACTTATAAAAACTGTATCTATTTTACTATTGTAATTGTGATACCCTGTATCACTTAAAACAAGTTGCAAGGATATATCATTGATTAATGCAGAACTATTTAGATTATTATACTTATCGCTAACCCATAATGGATTGTGTTGATTTGATTTTCGAACTTGCATTACGTCACTTGTTGTCGCCCCTAAGCCAACATAATAAATTTTTATTTTTTCACCATTACTTTTCTTATACTCTGCCAGAAGAGTTTCATCCTTTTCAAACATAGTACACCCTTGGATAATTAAAATAATGAAGATTGCTATAATTGATTTCATGATTAATCCTCTTCTTGTAGATTATTTTTATTAGCATCGTAATATTTAAACCCTCGCTTAATCATTTCTTGATCGTGTGGGTCATCACCATAAGGCGCTATAGCAATCCTTTTTTCATATTGCTCCCCATGACCTGCATTTCTATATTCTGTTCTGTATTTTTGCCATTCAACCTTAGAAGTTCCTGCAGCTATTTGTGCCGCCCCTGCTTTTTCTAATAAAGTCTCCTCCGTAAACATAAAGAAATTCCATGCCATACCAGTTGCACCATAATGATAGTTACCTAATTCTTCTGATGTATAACTTGAACCTTGAAAAGAAAAGTGAGTTTTAGTCTCTTTACCCTTATCAATACTATTTGCTATTCCGTAGATTGAAATTTTATTATTCTTCAAGTCCCACTCACCCTTATTTTTTACAAGATCTCTAAAGCCAAATGGACTTGAATGATTTCTTGCATATGCAATATTCTTGTTCAGAAGATTTTTAAAGATTTTGTTCCCATCAATTGACCTGCCTAATTCGCCTATTTGAGTAAGTTTTTTGCCATTCTGAAGAAACACTATATTATCCTTCCCATATTGTGTAATGACATAGCCTCGATTATCAAGAATTATCGTATCGCCTAATGGGTCATTAAAACTAATTGGATTGTTATTCATTGCAGAATATAAACTCTGCGAATAATCAGGCTTCGGATCTATCTGCCACCATCTGCCTACCTGCGGATCTAAACTTCTATAAACTGTTGCGTACCATTCCAATCCAGATCCGTCAGAGAACTCCTTGTTTTGTAATTCAGCGCCCTTATTAAACTTGAATTTATTCCCAGGCTCACCAAAGGCCAGCGCCTTGGAACTTATCCCCGCCATTATTAACCCGAACGGGTAATAACGATTTGGCTATTCGCCGTCCTCCAACTACCAGTAATTTACTCAATTTTCATAATGTGTTCAACTGATCCATAAACATCTGAGAATTAATTAATAGGGCTTTTGGTATACTATCGAATCACTTATTGCGATTTAAATCGCAAATTATTATGTGTTTTTACGATTGAAACCCTGGTATATGATGAATAAAAGGTGAAAGGAAGAATTGGTACAGCATCAAGGTTTTATCTTTTATCTTCTCCATTTTTTCTTTGATTATCGAAATGATATTCATGATTACTTTAATCTTTTCAATTTATCATTATAATAGTTGAGGTATTTTGTTTTAAGATCATCCTTAAGAAAAGAATTCCCAACAAAACCTGCCACTTCCTCCTGTTTGCCAAGCAGAGTATTAATAATATTATTTACTCTTTTAGGTAATAGCCCTATCACTCTGGCCAACTCTTCAAAATTTGGTCTTCCAAAATATCCGTATTTCTGGTAAAACTCACTTTTTATATCTCCTTTATATAAATCAAGGGCGGTATCGCTTTCGTTCGGAGTATGCAATACCGTACACATCAGGTCGTATGCTTTGGATAAAGTATAATCACCAAACTCAGTTTGCACCAACGAAAAATTCTTTAAATGGGCATCCCCATTGGAAAAAATATAGTTAAACAATACCACCCTGAAAAAAGACTCAAGCACCGGTGGTGAGGCTGCGACCTTTTCTTTTATCAACTTTCCAATACCTTCATAGGTGCCATTGTATTTATAGTGCTCTCCATCATTTTTCCTGGTCTTCTCGCTAATTTGCGCAAAATCTTCCTGCAGGTGTTTGCTGCCGTCCGGCTTCACATCAAATCGCCTGGTTAAATATGCCGGTGCACCATCCTTAAAATAGATCAATGCATTTTCTGCAACCGGTATTTTAAAAAGCTGGTTCGCTATCTGCATGGTCAGGTGTTCATTTTCCGGTGCCTGGTCCCGCAACGCAATGAAAGTAGTTGGTGGGATTGGTTTTAAAATATATTGGCCGCCCTTTTCTGTTAACTGTAGTTCTTTCTTTTCCAGTCGCAGGGAATATTTCAGTTGTATCCCAGAGATAGAAAGCCTTTTTGTTCTTTCCTGGTAATCCAGCAGGTTGTCGGCATTGGGTGTATCAAACGACAGTACATTGCTCACCTTTTTACCGGCAAAAAGCTTTTTTCGGCAGCTGGCACAATAGCCCCCTATATTCACTTTGTAGCATCCGTAACATTTCATCATTCGTTGGCTATTTCTTTCACGGTAATAGCACCTATAGTGTCTTCTCCGGCAGTTTTGATCAGCCTGGTAAAATCATCTCCCTCATCAATTTTTAGTAACCGACATTGTATATCCTTATTCATTCCTTCCGCAAGCATTCCATAGAAGAAAGGAAACAATTCCTTTGACTCATACTGCTTTTGCGTCTTGGGCAAACTCAGGCTGATTGCCGGCATATTTCCCTTGGCAAAATATTCATCCGTATAAGTAAACATATAAGAAGCCGGACCTTTCTTTTCTAAAAATCCAGCCAATACAGCATTGTAATAAACACCCACCCCGGTCATCAATTAATCTTTTTTATTTTTAATTCCAGCTCAAGACCCAACACATCCGCTACTTTTTTCAAAGTTTCAAAGGAAGGGTTTCCCCTCCCTTGCTCAATTAGATGGATTGTTTTATTAGCCACCTTACTAAGCTCAGAAAGATCCTCTTGTCGCAAGTTTAGAGACGCTCGTCTCCTTTTTATCAACTCACCTGCTTCCTTAATAGTCATATTTGTAATATATTACTGATTTAGCAATGGCATACTTTATTTAAGCAAGATTAGAACTAAGTCCGCAATAAAATACATATTTAACTTAAAATGATACAACAAAACATTAATTTATCTTTTCAAGATGTATTATAATACATATTAAATAGCTTTTTTCCAGTACTGAATGGATAATTAAAAGGATGGATCAGTTTAGACCGGAAAGAGGTGGTCACATTGACCGGATTTTCCATTCCCAGTCCAGTTGATCAATAAAAATTCATAACAATAGGAAGTATATTTCTCGCAATGCTCTAAATGATCGAGTACATCCAGCGCTATCTGAAGCTGATTGCCTTCTCCTTTTATTTTCATATTTACCTTTCCCAGTTTTTCAAACCTGTACCGGGTATGTACCTCAAACCCTTTCAGAATCTGCAATAACATGAAACGATTATCCAGCGGTTCATGTCTGAAATAGCTAAGCAGTCGCTGATAAAAATCCCTGGGATGAAGATCCTTATGAAAATGACTGATCACCCTATTGATCTGACTGGCCAGTTTATTGAGAACAGCTGCCCTTGAGGCCTGTTTTTTAAATGACTCCGGCTCATTTACAAACTTTCGGTCGGGCCTGCGCCTGAGTACCCGTCCTTGTTTTGATCCATTGGTAACAACATAGTTTCCAAATTTGCCCCTGACCTTAATAACGCTATCGTCAAGTTTTGCCATATAATAGATTTTGGTAAAATATTTGTACTATTAAATTAGCGGGCATTTTTTATTTATTATCCTCCTTTCGGCATTTTCACAAAATTTTGCCATTTCAATTTTCCTGATCTTCTGCTGACTTTCTGCTGACCTTCTCCTGACCTTCTGCTGACCTAACTTAATGGTAAAGCCCGTAGGCAACTCGTAGACACTTAGGGGTTAGGTATTGCTATAACCATTGTGGATACTTAATATGACTATTCAATAAATATTGAATGGCTATGTTTTTTGATAGGTAGTATTCTTTCCTTCCAAACAGCCAATGGCACCCCCCGCCCCTAAAGGGGAGGATAATCAGTATAGCTTCTGACTTTATCTTACTTATTCATGAGTCGCCCGCCATACTCCGTAATTTTCTTAACGCCATTTTTCTGAGGCCGTTTCCCCAGGCAGACCTGTTGTCGATTCAAGAGAAACTTGCGAAGGTTATCTTGCCTTACATACTATGAAATCTAAATAACAATTAAGCCAGAGAGTTTCCAGACAAACCGACTCATCCTCCCCTTTAGGGGCGGGGGGTGCTTTTGGCTGTTCAACTAGAAGGGAGTAAGAAATGAGATCCCTCGGCTCCGCCTCGGGATGACAAAAAAAGGAGATAACAAAAACTATTTCAAAAACTCCTTACCCACCTCATCATAAATCATCATCAACGAATCAACCGCCTTCCCCTTATCATCAAAAACCTTCTCCCAGGTACTTAGCGGCTCCCAGATAAAAGATCCTTTGCCTTTACCATCCCTTACTTCAAAAGCGATCTTATTTACTTCGGCCTTCAACGCAGAGTACTCTACCACTACCATATCTTTTTTATAACGCCGGGCCAGGTCGTTGATATTATACCGAAGATCATCCAGCGTGCCATGCCATTTTGGATAATAAGAAAGTCCTATAACATCAAACTCCACTCCTCTTGCCAGCATATTATCCAGGAAAAAAACAGATTCATCATTTTGTCCGCCCAGGGCCATATGAATTAATAATATAGTAGATGGAGAGATCTCCTTTACTGCATCTGATCCTGCTTTTATTAATGCTGCCAGCTGATCCATATTGGCCACATTACCCTCTGGCCATACCATACCATGATTGATCTCATTTCCCACCTGCACCATATCAGGAACCGTGCCCTGTGCTTTTAACTGCTGCATCACCTCCTTCGTATAATTATATAGCGCGTTCTTCAAATCAGGAAACGATAATCCCTTCCATGCTGCAGGCTTATACTGTTTTCCTGGATCAGCCCAATAATCACTGTAATGAAAGTCTAACAATAATTTCATACCCGCGTCCTTCACTCTTTTCGCCATGGCCAGTGTATGCGTGAGGTCGCAAAAACCTTTACCGGGTGAATAGCCACTATCATTCGCTGGATTATTAAATATGCGCAAGCGCACATAATTCATTCCATGATCCTTCAGTATCTGTATCGCGTCTTTCTCCACTCCTTTATCAGAGAATTTCATTCCTCTGGCTTCGAGTTCAGGTAAAAAAGAAATATCCGCGCCCAGCATCTTACTTACTTCTATATTTCTATTGCTGGCTTTTCCTGTTTCTTTAATTTCAAGATTGGAAGTGCTGACTGTTTGTATATCGGTACCCCCGCTCCATAACCCCGCTGCGCTGGCTTTAAATTTTATCATGCCTGGCTTTTTTCCTGCCTGCACGATCACCTGGCATTTTCCATTAAATAATCTTCGCTGGCACCAGCCTCCTTCGCATTTATCCGCTTCATGACTACTGGGATCTCCATTGCCTAGTCCAATGATCTTCGCATCGCCCTCCAACTGAAATTGTATCAGGTTATCGGCATCAGGTACTTCCCTTCCTTCTTTATCTATTGCTGTAATATTTATTATGCTGATGTCTGATCCATCTGCCAGCAAAGTTGTTTTGTATGGGGTGACAACGATCTCTGTGGCAGGACCAGTTGTTTCTACTTTGGCCGTTAATTTTTTTCCTTTTTTATAAGCAATGGCTTCCAGTTTACCGGGTGCATAATTCACGGTCCAGTTCAGATGACCGTTACGGGGCATATCTTTTTTACCCAAACTTTTTCCATTTAGAAATAACTCTACATTATCTGCATTGGTATTTACCCAAACTTCTACCGGATCACCCTTCTTTTTATCCCAGCTCGCGGCCTTCTCTGGAAAATTCCAATGTGGAGAGATCCTCAGCACATCTTTATCTGTCCACCAGCTCTGATAATAATAATAGATGTTCTTGGGAAACCCGCACATATCCATAATGCCAAAATGCGAATTTATATTTGGCCATTCATAAGGTGTAGGTTCCCCTCTGTAATCAAAACCGGTCCATACAAATCCTCCCATAAAATAATCATGCGTGGCCGCTTCTGTCCACCAGGTCTCGGCCCTGGTTGCCCATGGAGGGAAAGTTATATCCTGATCAGGAACATAGGCGCGCACCGTATCTTTTTCATAAACTCCTCTTGTTGTTACTGTACTTCCCATCTCCGAACCCATCAATGGCTGATCCGGATGCGCGAGATGATAGGCAGCAACGGTCTGGTGACGATAATTAAATCCTCTTACCGGTATCATTTCATTGACTCCATAATAACTATTGCCATTATCTCCCGCATAACTGGCCGTGCGGGAGGGATCCCATTCTTTTAATTTACGAAGCATGGTCTGCGCCACTCTTCTACCATTACTATTATTATGTACGGCCCACTCTTCATTGCCAATTGACCATAAAAAAACGGAAGCATGATTGCGGTCTCTTTTTACCAGTTTCTCAAATTGATCCAGGTATTCTGGTGTACTGCTTAATAATCTTGTTTCATCCATGACCATCATACCTAAGCTATCGCAGGCCTCTAATAATTCCGGAGTGGGTGGATTATGTGAAGTACGATAAGCATTCACTCCCATATCTTTTAGCAATCGCACACGGTAATATTGTAAACCATCAGGCAATGCAGAACCTACTCCCGCATGATCCTGGTGATTGCATACTCCCTGTATCTTCATTGGCATTCCATTCAGAAAAAATCCTTTTGTAGTGAATTCAAATTTTCGAATACCAAATCGCTGCTTTACCTGGTCAATGATCTTTCCATTTTGTTTTATCACATATACCACCCGGTACAAATAAGGATCATCTAATGACCATGGTCTGACACTATTTAATGATATTGTATTGGTAAATGATCTGCTGCCATTCAGTTTTAATGCAAGGGTCTGGTCTTTTGTACTGGCCAGTACCTTTCCATCCCTGTCAGTGATATAAGATTGCACAGTGACCGATTCAGCATTCATAGATTCATTACTTATATCCGTTTGGATACTCACTGTTGAATTTTTTCCTTCCAGTGTTGCATACACAAATAATCCATTCTCCTGAAAATGCACATTCTGAAACATGTTCAGCCATACATGACGATAGATCCCTGCGCCTTCATAAAACCATCCCTCATCCTGGGAAGCATCGGCTCTTACCACCAGCACATTATCCGTTCCAAAATTCACCACATCGGTTACATCAAAGGATACTCCGATATAACCACCTTTATTATTTCCCAGGTAAAATCCATTGAGCCAGAAGTTCGCATCGCGGAATACGCCATCAAATTGTAATTGAAATCTTGCACCTGAATCGGTCTTTGCAATATTGAAATGCTTTCTATACCAGCCAATACTGTTCTCCGGAAATAAACCTCCTACTGGTTTATATCCATGCGCCATCAGGTCATCATTTTTTTTATACTCAAAAGGAAGTTCTACTACCCAGTCATGCGGTATATCCAGTTTTCTCCATTTACTATCATCAAATTTTATCGGGATAGCGGTATTCGGTGCCACGCTGGCCTTGGAAAAAATATTGGAGATGGTATAATTAAAATCTTGTGTGGCATCGGCCGCATGACCTAAATGAAATTTCCAGTCACTGTCGAAATTGATATGGCTTCGCTGGGCGGAAAGGTTTGGTCCCACTATCAGGAGGGCTAATAAAAGCAGATTGGTAATTCTGTTTTTCATTGAGGGAAGTTATCAAACTATTATCGTTAAGCTATTATGGCAGGCAAAAAAAATGGCTGTCTTTCGACAGCCACCTTTCTATTTCTAATACCAATGCTTTAATTTTTCTTCAGCTTATAGCTGTAGTTACCACCGATACCGATATTAAGGGTGATGGTATAATTACCTGCAACCGTTACAGGAATATTTGTTCCTCCGTATTCAGGTTTGTTATCGATCGGATTATTATTGTCGCCGAAATTGATACCCCAGTCATTATTTGCCCTGAACTTCATTTCACCAACAACTAGATTAGCAGTAATGCTCCAGGAGCCATTGGCCGGATTGAATGTCATAGCTGTACTGCCACCCCAACCGCCGGGTGTAGCATTACCGATTATACCCCAGGTATCGATCTTGGTATAATCCCAGGTCATACTGTTGGTATTAGCGCGAATGAGGTAAAGACCCGTAATGCCGGCGCCTCCTGAAGGCAAGGCCAGATCACTTCCGCCATTGGTTAGTGTTCCAACACCACCGCCGAAATCACCTGCACCCCAGTTATTTCCTTTTACTAATTTAAACTTGGGAGTAGCATTATTGAAAAGAATATATCCTTCATAACCGCCGTATCCGCCATTGCGCGTATTTACGATCTGAGGAGCAGACCCCGGATCCCAATTCTGATAATTACCTGCTACATTCAGTGCAGCAGGATATGAATAGGATACAATATCCAGGTAAGAGGTAACTGTAATTGATACTACATTAGAATAGATCGGATCTACATTAGTTCCTACGCTTGATTTAATTCGTACCTGTACCGCAGTTGCTACTCCATCATTGATGATCTCCTGCATTTTAGCGTTGAATTCGGCTACTGTAAATGTTTTGGTCAATGCCGTACCTACACCTATTTCAGTAGTAGTGGCAGGAGAAGCAAAGTTTGTTCCCCCTTTACACATTTGTATAGTATAGGTGATAGCGGCAGAATATCCGAAATCCGCTTTACCCCATGTCAGAATTGTGGCGGTGCTTGCGGCATTTGCCTGCTGAAGCACAAGCGTAGCAGCGGAAGAGGTGAGCGTTGTAGCTCCGCCTGCCTTCAGTATCGTTTTGGTTTCATCTTTTTTGCATGACCAAAGCGCTACAGAAGCAAACAAAAGCAGTATCGAACTTTTAAAGATTGCTTTCATACTGAAATTTTTTATTTGATTTATATGCTGGTTTTTATTTTATTAATAGCCCGGATTCTGGCGGATGTTAGGGTTAGCAGTAACATCTGCAGCGGGAATCGGGAACAATTTTCTTGTGCCGGCTACAGCCTGACCATTCAATGTATTTCCTTTCCATGCCCAGAGATAAGTACCTTCAGTGAAGTAACCGAAACGGATAAGATCCGTACGGCGAACTCCCTCATAATACAGTTCTCTTGCTCTTTCATCCAGAATGAATCCAATGTTCAATTGTGCAGCTGTAATATTTCCTGTAACATTTCCATAAGCGCGTGTACGAAGTAAATTGATATAATTTACCGCAGTAGCCTGAGTTCCACCGGAACCGCCACGGGTAACCGCTTCTGCATAGTTCAGATAAATTTCTGCCAACCGGAACATTGGAAAATCAGTATCAACCCAGGTAGGATTGGAACCATTCGCGCCTGTTGATGTTTTATTTCGGAACTTGATCACACCATAACCATCATTGGCGCTGGAGATATCATTGATCTCAAGATTTTGTCCGCTTGTATAAAAATTAGCGCGGCTATCACCTGCAGGACCACTGAACTTCTGATAGAATTGTTTGGTAGTACGAATACCTCCCCAGCCAAAATCAACACCATGATCGCTTGCCTGCATAGAACCTACAATCGGTGCATGCACCAGGAAAGTTGTTCCACCCCAGGTTCTTGCTTTATTACCATCGAAAGGAACAGAGAAAATGAATTCACTTTTTGAAGTGGCGTCATTATCAGCCAGGAATAATTTAGCATACACAGGAACGAGTTGGTAACCTGCTACTGCAGTTACTTTATTACAATAGGTAACACACTCTGTGTATTTAGCGGTACCGGTATAAACTTCCGCATTCAGATACAAACGGGAAAGAAGGGTCCATGCAGCTGCTTTATCTGCGCGGCCATATTCATTTGCTCTTGCATCTTTCAGATCACCTTCAATTGCTTTCAGTTCAGTTTCAATATAAGTAAAAAGGTTGGCGCGAGAAATCTGCGGAGGAAGAAATGCACCTACATTATCGGCTTCTGTTACAAAAGGAACATTACCGAAAAGATCCAATGCATGATAATAACTAAGTGCACGAATAAAACGTGCCTCAGCTCTCATATAATTGATCTCTGTAGCATCTGCGCCAGTAATACCACGCTCGCTTAATTTAGAAGGGGCACTTTCGCGAATAAATTCATTAGCCAGCACGATCTGAAAATAGATACGGCTGTATAATGCGCGAAGGAAAACATCAGAAGAACTCCAGGTCATAAAATGGAAATCTTTGATGGTGGCATCGTTCCAACCAATCACTGCTTCGTCAGTTGTCAGTTCCTGAGCGCTCCAGTACTGGCGGATATAACTGGAAAACCCTTCATCAATACCAGAGATATCACCGGAACCATCAGGCCCGCTGTTACCGGTAAGAGAAAGGCCGGCATATACTTTGGCCAGTACCCCTTTATAACCTGCCAGGCTGGTGTACAGCGAAGCAGAGGTAGTGCCATATTTTGGTGTTCTGTTCAGGTCTTTTGTACAGGAAGCCAGTACAAAAGCGACCAGAGCAACAAAGCCAGTAAGTTTTAAAAATTTATTTCTCATATCACAAGCTTTATTTTTTAAAAATTCATTTAGTATTAAAGACCCAGATTCAGTCCGATGGTATAGATTCTTGGGCGTTTGTAAAAATTATTATCAATTCCACCAGGTACTTCCGGATCCAGACCTCGGTATTTAGTTGCCACGAACACATTCTGAACGCTTACAACAGCAGTAAGGTTGGCTCTTTTGTTAAATACTTTGCCAAAATCATATGCGGCGTTTAGGTTATCCATACGCAGGAAGGAGGCATTCTCCACATAATAGTCGGAGAAGTACTGGTAAGTACCGAAACCGGTCTCCAGGTAATTCCTGTGTACGTTCGAAATAAATTTATTAGAACTAGGCTGGAACACGCCATTACTTGAGAACATATTATTATACATATAATTTCCAATATTGGCACGAAGTACAGTAGAGAAGGTCCAGTGCTGAACACTTACACTGGTATTGAAACCTACCAGCCAAAGAGGCTCAGGAGATTTGTAACGATAGTAATCATCACTGTTAATGATACCATCACCATTCAGATCCTCATATAAACCTTCGATTGGCTTGCCGGCTGCATCATATACTTGTTTCAGCAGGAAAAAAGTTGAAGGCTGATAACCTACAGAATGAATCTGTACAGTATTACCAACACCACCACCAATACCACCCACTGCAACTCCTTTAAATGTAGGGTCGTTTACCAGGCTCAGTTTGGTGATCTTGTTCTTATTATACGTTACGTTTACACCCGCATCCCAGGTCAGTTTCTTATTCTTTACGATCTGCCCACTCAACGACAGTTCCACACCACGATTATCCATGTTACCTACGTTAGTGAAGATACCATTGGAGAAATTGGTACCTGCAGGGACAGGAACAAAGCTCAGTAGATCTTTTGTTTTTTTAGAATAGGCATCCAAACTACCGGTCAGTCTTCCATTCAGGAAACCGAAATCAATACCGGCATTAAAAGTATTAGTGGTTTCCCATTTTAGATTACGATCATAAGCCTGTGGACGATACACCAGGTACCAGGCGTTTCCAAATTGGTATTGTGCAGTTTGTGCACCAATGTAATATTGCGGCAAATATTGATAATCCGCACCAATCTCCTGCTGGCCGGTCTGACCATAACCAAGTCTCAGTTTCAAGTTAGAAAATACTTTACTGCCTTTCAGGAATGATTCATCGCTCATGTTCCATGCGAATGCCGCAGAAGGGAACATACCCCAGCGATCTTCAGGATTTACACGGGAAGAACCATCACGACGAAGGGTGGCAGTGAACAGGTATTTTCCACTCAGTGAGAAATTGGCCCTTCCGTAAAAAGAGACCAGGGTATTTTGTGCATCGCTAGGGTAGGCATATTTAGGAGCAAACTCAGTACCATTGGCGCGATAATCGGCATAGTTAGGAGAAACGCGATGGAAATCCTGATAGCCATAACCAGCGATAAGATCCAAACGACCTCTGATCGACTTCATTTCTTTTACATAATTCAGATAGAATTCGAATAGTTTATTCTTCTTCTCCTGCTGATATTGATTTTTCTCACCACCACGTGTATACTCTATCGCTGCGGAATCAGGTACATAAATAGTGCCCTCACCTTTAGAACGATCGTAACCTATATTCATATTAGCGCGCAGATCTTTCAAGAAAGGAAATGTATAATCTAATTGAAGATTTGTGATCATACGATCCACATCACTTTGGTCCTTTCTGTTGTACAACTGGCCCACCGGATTCTTTGGAGCCAGACCATCAGGTTTATTATTGTTGGCCAGCCACTCCCAATATCCGCCAAAGCGTTTATCAGCGCGTTTTACAGTTTGTGTTGGATCGAAGAAAGCAGAACCTCCAATTGCGCCTTCATTGGCAAACTCATATTTAGAAGAGGTCATCTTGAAAGCAAGATCCACTTTCAATGAATTATTCAGTAAACGTGGATTCAGATTCAATGTAGTTGACAGACGGCGAAGATTACCAGACTTTAAAATACCGTCCTGATTCAGATAGCCTAATGAAAGACGGTAAGGAAGTTGTTTGATGCCACCAGTAAGTGCTATATTATCATCAGTAGTAAATGCGTTCTGGAATACCTGGTTCTGCCAGTCGGTATTGGCCTGACCAAGTAATGCCTGCTGATTTGCGTTACCCTTACTTCCAACTACGGATTTGAATTCAGCAGCAGTAAGCACATCTACATTCTGACCTTTAGTTGAAACAGAATTAGTCGTGCTGAAATTAAGATGGAAATTACCGGTACGGCCTTTCTTAGTTGTAATGATGATCACACCATTAGTGGCACGATTACCATAGATAGCAGTGGCAGAAGCGTCTTTCAAAATGTTGAAAGACTCAATATCATTTGGATTTAATAAAGCCAGCGGATTGTTTGCACCCGCGATGCTTGAAACCTGGTCAACAGGAACACCATCAATGATCACAAGCGGTTCATTAGATCCGTTCAGTGAGGAAGAACCTCTTACACGGATACGACCACCGGCACCAGGTGCACCACCTGGCATAGAGATCTGCACACCGGCGATCTTACCATTGATCAGTTGTTCAGGAGAAGTTACTTGTCCCTTATTAAAATCCTTACTTGTAATGGTAGCAATAGAACCAGTCAGGTCTTTACGACGTGTAGTTCCATAACCAATGATAACTACTTCACCAAGCGAAGTGTTATTAACTACCAATGAAACATCAACAGAAGTCTTACCAGTGATATCAACTTCCTGTGAGGAGAAACCTATAGAAGTGATAACTAAAGCGGCTGCATCTGCAGGAACACTTAAACTGAAAACGCCATTGGCGTCAGTTTGTGTTCCTGTACGTGAACTTTTTACAGTTACACTTGCACCACGAACCGCGGATCCGTCTTTTGAATCGGTAATTTTTCCGGTGACTGTTTTTTGGGCAAAGGAAATTTGTGCTAGAAAAGCTAAAAGCAGGACACTAAAAGCCTTTTTTAGATTAAAGCGCATAAGCAATCGTTATTAATTTTTGCAATCAGATACCAAACACATCTGGCTACATCATGTATTTTCTACACGATGAAATGTGTATTAAACACACAATGTTAACGAATTTTTATAAGGCCAAAAATTATTTTTAATAAAACTATAACATGAGCCAGCTAATTGGATCTTTTGTTTCAGTGTTGAAACCTTAAGTGGATATCAACCTTAAACAAATAGTACTCAGGTAGTTAATGCTTTGGAGGGGGCATTTTTCTTTCGGGCAGGCTTTTTTCGATGTTCCGCCCTGAGACTGTATAATTTACCCGGGCGGTGAGGTACGTCTTCTTCCATCTCACCTACATCTTCCAGCCAGTCCTTAATGGCCATCTTTTTTCTGAAATTCCGGCGGTCCAGTTTTACACCCAGAATAGCTTCATATAATTCCTGCAGCTCGCGAAGCGAAAATTTCTGAGGAAGAAGATTAAATACGATCGGATTATCCAGAATCTGATCCTGCAATCTTTTCAGACAGGAATCAATGATCAGTTTATGATCGAAAGCCATTTTGCGGATATGGCTTACCGGATACCAGTTTAATTCATTATTGTCAAGTTGTAAACGATGACTTTTTATATCGATCAGTGAATAGTAAGCAATGGTAATAACACGTCCGGATGGGTGCCGGTCAATACCCCCAAATGCCTGCACTTGTTCCAGGTACACGTCATCCATACCGGTTCTTTCTTTTAAAATACGGTAAGAAGCCGTATCGATATCCTCATCAGGTCTGACAAGGTCGCCAAGCAAAGAACTCAAACCGGAAAATTCTTCCAGATCAGATTTGATCAATAAAATTTTCAGCTGCTTGTCATCATAACAATAGATCACGCAGTCTACCGATACCCCGATATTGAAATATTCAAGGTGACTGATCTTCTCAATTTCCGCTGTCTTCAGGTGATGTGGTTGATTGGTCATAGTAAGGGCATTACTGTTTCACAAATTTTAAAGATAATTGGTCTTCGCCAGAATGTATACGTACCCAATAAAAACCAGCAGGTAAACCGATCAGCGAAGATCTCAGATCGACCTGATGATCACCTTTGGATAAACGGCCGCTAAATACCACAGATAATTTTTTACCTCCGGTATCGAAGATCTCAATTTCTACATTAGATGTTTTAGGTAAGGTTAAGGCAAGGATGCCATTTTCCTTCACTGGATCAGGGTGAAGACTGGCCTGCATTTTATCTGCATTCGCACCAGGACCACCGGTAGTCGTTACTACCGCATTGGTAAGATTTCTATTCAAGTAAACATGGTATTCGCCCGGCTGCAAAGAAAAATTCTGTGAAGTACCAGATGTTGTGATCGTACCTCCATTAAGATAATCATACCAGGTGCCCGCCGTTGGGAAACTTACAGATCCTGTTTGCGTCACCACATCAAAATTACCGATCACTACCAGCATGGAAGAATCGTTGGCAGAGCGCTGCACCATGGTTTTTACTGCATTGGCCAAATTGCGAACAATCGTTGTATTGTTAGCAATAAACACATCTTTGTACCAGCGATGAAAGCGAAGTTTGTTCATGGCAGCATAAATATCATTCAGGCGTTTACGTGCTACTACTCCCTGATAATCCCATCTGATAGGTTTTTTATCCAGGCGGCAATTATTATTAATGGTTCCGTCTGTACAATAATTGATTGGGAAATCATAACCCAGATCTCCAAACTGCCAGAGCATTTTTGGACCAGGTGCAGCCAGGAAAAAACTGGTGCATAATTCCATCCTGCGCAAAGCTGTATTTAGGTCTTTAATATTATAAGTGCCTGCAGAATTTCCAAAATTCAGGTTGCGGTACATGAGTCTTTCTTCATCATGACTTTCCATATAAGCCACCAGGTATGGATTATTCCAGCCTCTCGCCGTATGCAGGTATCCTTCAAAGTTCCAGGTATTACCTCCACCATCAGGTGTAGAATAACCCATCGCTGCCTGAGAGAAATTTGCATTATGATTTCCCCAGAGCAGCATGCCATAATTAGATAGATCTATTTCTTCTGTGTTTGCAGCGAAATGCTCGAGTATCACATAACTGCCGGGCGATTTTAACTGGCATGAATCATAATATCTTTTCCATATCGCTACGCGGGAGGCATCATAATTACCCCAGCAGGAAACGTTGGAAGTGCTTGCTCCGCAATTCGCATTTTGTGTAAATCCTTTTGAAAGATCGAAGCGGAATCCATCCAGTTTATATTCGGTGAGCCAGTGTTCCATTACACGGCTGCTGAAATAACGGGTGGCCAGACTTTCATGGTTGAAATCATTGAAGACATTGAATGGATGCGTGGCATTTACATTCAGCCAGGGATTATTTGCCGCAGGTTGATTGCTGGCACTGTTCCAATATAATTGCGCCAGCGGATTTAATCCGGTAGTATGATTGAGGGCAATATCCATGACAACGGAAATACCATTTTTATGACAGGAATCAACAAACTCTTTCAGCATGTTTTTTGGTCCGTAATATTTATCAGGTGCCAGAAAATAATCAGGATTATAACCCCAGCTTTCATTTCCTTCAAATTCATTGAAGGGCATGATCTCGATGGCGTTCACCCCAAGCGATTTAAAATAACTCAGGGTATCGCGAAGAGTCTTCCAGTCATGAGCCGCAACAAAATCGCGCAGCAGCATTTCATAGATCACCAGGTTTCTTTTATCCGGGCGATTAAAACTATTGACGGCCCAGTTATAAGAAGGAGCAGCAGTTTGTAAGATGCTCACAATACCGGTTTGTCCGGCAGGATATGATCTCAATCCCGGATAAGTCAGAGAACTGATGGTTCCGTCATTAGAAGGATCCAGCACTTTCTCCGCATAGGGTTCTCCCACTTTCGTAGCGCCATCCACCAGGTATTGAAAAGCATATTCAGTACCGGGGGTTAGTCCTGTAATGCGCAACCACCAGTAATTACCATCTGGTGTTTTGTTCATTACATAATTATTCTGCTCCTGCCAGTTGCTTCCGGGAAATTCACCTATTACGCTTACGCGATTTTTTCCGGGAGCATACAGAACTAATACCGCAGAAGTATTACCAGCTTCATAATTAATACCATCCCGCACACCGGGAGGCAGGGCCGCAACAACAGGTGCCGTTGCAACAAAAAATGTAAAGGATTCGGATTTAGTAGTGGGACCTGAGATGGCATCTACTCTTACCGTATGACTTCCCGCAGTATTTAATACAGGAGTGGCTGATATGGTAATGCCGCTTGCCACATTTTGTATTTCTACATTATCTAAAAATAATTTCAGGTTAGCCGCCTGGTTGGAGATGGCAGTAAGTGAAATATTATCGCCCACCTGTTTGCTAATGGGTTCAGGAATACGAGTATAGGTTGGTTGAAATAAAGGAATACTGAACCGAGTAGCCAGGTTATTATCATAGACCGGAATATACATATCGGAGGCATCAGCATTTCGTTGTACTGTGGTGCCTCCCCCATTACGGAACAAGACAGCAATTTTTAATATGACCTCTCCGGCAGGCACTGCAAAAAAACTGCGGATATTGGTTATGGTATACTGCCATTTATTGCCGCCAATTGAAGTGGCCTGTGCAGCTGTTGGGGTAGTGGCCCAGGTAAATTTTACATATTTCCAATCGGCGCTGTTAGCACTCAGACTGGTGATCACACCTACATGCACATACACATCGGATACCGGTGAATAATTGAACAATCCCTGGTTGCCTTTGCTGGCATCCATCGTAATGGTAATATTATCTATGTCTTTGGGAAAATCAGCCGCCCAGCTCAGTAATTGAGCCCGAACAGGCGATACCGCGATGAGGAACATCGCTGTTATTAGCAAGAATCGTTTCATAATCGTTGATTGAATAGCAAAACCGAAGATAAAAGAAAATATGTACTTTTTACACAATAGGGAGGAATGTTGAGCTGTTGAGGCCTTCAGCTGGTTGAGAAGTTGAGTGAAGAGCATTTATAACTTAATCAAATCCTTGAATTCACGGAGTTTTCGCTCAACCCCTCAACAGCTCAACCCCTCAACTTATCTTTGTTCCATGTATTCCCCCCAAAGCACAAAAACACTTCAGCAGCTCACGAAGAATCTGATTGCAAAAAAGGCCTTGGGGCCTGGCGATCTGGAAGGTCTGCGGAATGTTTTGCGATTTCATGAATACAGATATTATGTAATGAATGATCCGTTGCTGGCGGATGGAGAATACGACCGGCTGTTTAAATCGCTCGAAAAAATAGAGGAGGCTGATCCTTCCCTGATCATAGCTGACTCCCCTACTCAAAGAGTGGCAAAGGGACTAACCAAAGATTTTCCAACGGTACAGCATTTGGTTCCCATGCTATCTCTGGAAAATTCTTATGATGCGGAGGACCTGAAAGATTTTGACCGAAAAGCAAGAGAATTATCTGGACTTGATCAAATAGAATATTGTGTAGAACCAAAATTTGATGGAGGAAGTATTTCGCTAGTGTATGAAAATGATCAGTTGGTCCGCGGTGCTACCCGCGGCGATGGAGTAGAAGGAGATGAAGTGACAACCAATATTCGGCAGATCCGCTCTATTCCATTAAGCGCAGAATTTTCCTCTCTTGGATTACAGACCGTAGAAATTCGCGGAGAGGTATTGATAAACAAAGAAAATTTTCGTCAGTTCAATGAGAAACTGATGGAGGAAGATTTTCCTCCACTGGCCAATCCCCGAAATGCAGCATCTGGTACACTAAGAATAAAAGATCCTAAAGAGGTAGCGAAGAGAAACCTGGAGGTCTTTGTTTATCATGTTAGTTATTATTCATTGCGCAAAGGAGCAAACACGCCAGAATTATTAACGCATCACGATAGTTCATTGGCCATGTTATGGCAACTGGGTTTCAGAGCACCATTCAAAGAGAAAAAAACATTTAAAGGAATTGAGGATGTGATTCATCATTGCCATGATTTTGAAGCGAAGCGCGACGAACTTCCCTATGAGATCGATGGCATGGTGATAAAAGTGAATGATTTTGAATTGCAGGACAAATTGGGCATGACCTCCCATCATCCACGCTGGGCCATTGCATATAAATTCAAGGCTAGGCAGGCGACCACCAAATTGATCGGTGTAGAATTCCAGGTGGGAAGAACAGGCGCAGTTACTCCTGTAGCAAAGCTGGAACCTGTGGCGGTGGGAGGGGTAACAGTAAGTTCTATATCTATTCACAATGAAGAATATATCAAAGAAAAAGATTTGCATATTGGCGATATGGTATTGATAGAAAGAGCCGGGGATGTGATACCGCAGATCGTAAAATCATTAGGCGATGCAAGAAAAGGGCAGGAAAAAAAGATCCGATTCCCTCATAATTGTCCGGTATGTGACAGCAAATTATTCAAGGAAGAGGAAGAAGCGGTTTGGCGCTGCATTAATATTGATTGTCCTGCCCAGGTAGTTGAACGCATTATCCATTTCGCCAGTAAAGATGCCATGGATATCCGCGGATTCGGCGAAGCCATCATTCGAAAATTCTATGAACAGAATTTTTTAAAAGATATTCCGGGTATTTATGAACTGGATCTTTCCAAACTTGAAGGACTGGAAGGTTTTGGAAAAAAATCGATTGAGAATCTCACAAAGTCGATTGAGCATTCGAAGACGCAGCCCTTGCATCGGTTGATCTATGCTTTGGGAATTCGATTTGTGGGAGAAACAACTGCCAAGACATTGGCACAGGCAGTAGAGAATTTAACCGACCTGGAGAAATTTTCCATGGAAGAATTGCAGGCATTGGAAGATATTGGTCCGAAAGTAGCAGGCAGCGTTCATCATTTTTTCAGCACCAGGACCAATAATCAAATGCTGAAACAATTGGAAGAATTAGGACTTACCCTGAAGAATGAGAAGAAACAATTATTATCAGGCGGAAATTTTAATGGATTGACATTTTTGTTTACCGGAACACTTCCAACCTTAAAAAGATCTGCGGCAGAACAAATGGCAGAAGAGAACGGAGGTCAGATCCTTACGGGTGTTAGCACCAAGCTTAATTACCTCGTGGTGGGTGAAGATGCGGGAAGTAAATTAGAAAAGGCGAAGAAGATCAATACGGTGAGGATAATTTCCGAAGAAGAGTTTCTTTCAATGGTGGGTGGTTCAATAGGTGAATGAGATTGTGCCTGTTGATAAAACAGTACTCAAATTTAAGAATATCCATTCACCTATTCAGCTTGCCTCCCTATCAATCCTTTCTCCACCAAATATTCCGCGATCTGAACAGCATTGGTAGCCGCGCCTTTACGCAGGTTATCAGATACTACCCATAGGTTCAGAGTGTTTGGCTGACTTTCATCGCGGCGGATACGACCTACAAAAACATCATCTTTTTCATGCGCGTCCATTGGCATGGGATATTGCTGTCTTGAAGGATCGTCTACTACAACTACTCCGGGAGAAGAAGATAAAATTGATCGTAGCTCACTAAGTTCAAAATCATTTTCAAATTCAACATTGACAGCTTCACTATGTCCGCCCATTACCGGAATACGCACGGTAGTAGATGTAATGCGAATAGTATCATCACGCAGGATCTTCTGCGTTTCATTCACCATTTTCATTTCTTCTTTAGTATATCCGTTATCCATAAATACATCTATCTGCGGGATCACATTCAAGTCGATCGGATATTTATAAGCCATTGAATATTCATCTGAAGAACCTTTTACCTGCTTTGCTCTTTCACCAAGTAATTGTTCTACCGCTTTAACACCCGTACCCGTTACGCTTTGATAAGTAGATACCACAATTCTTTTGATGCCATATTTTTTATGAAGCGGGTTCAGGGCCATCACCATTTGAATTGTAGAGCAGTTAGGGTTAGCGATGATCTTATCATTAGAGGTTAAAATATCAGCATTGATCTCCGGAACTATTAATGGTTTATTGGGATCCATTCTCCAGGCAGAAGAATTATCGATAACAGTAATACCGGCCTCTGCGAATTTGGGTGCCCATTCAAGTGAAGTACTACCACCTGCGGAAAATATTGCCACCGCCGGTTTGGCGGCTATCGCATCGTTCATGCTAACCACTTTATAATTCTTTCCCCTAAAGCTTACTTCCTTTCCAATAGATCTTTCAGAGGCAACGGGAAAAAGTTCAGTGACCGGAAAATTTCTTTCGGCCAATACCTGCAGCATTTTGGTACCTACCAATCCAGTAGCACCTACGACGGCGATTTTCATTGTTGCGTAAAAATAGGTGTGAAAGTGATTCAATCAAATTATTCGACTAAGATTTTAGCATTTTATACAAGGAACAGTTGTTAGTATTAATTTGGTCTTGTGAAAAAGATATGGTGTTTGATCGGCGTTCTATACTGCATGCATAGTGAATTGTATTCCCAGAACCGGTTTGATATACTTATTACAGAGATCATGGCAGACCCAAGTCCGGTGGTGGCCCTGCCAAATAATGAATGGCTCGAATTGAAGAACAACAGTGGTGGCCCGATCAACCTGCAGGGCTGGCGATTGGGAGATGCTACAGGTATCAGTGGGTTATTTCCTTCCTATACACTGAAGGCGGATAGTTTTTTGATCATTTGTAGTTCGGGTTCTCTTCCTGGCATGCTCCCTTTTGGTCCGGCTATTTCTGTGACTGGTTTTCCTTCACTTGATAATGATGGAGAAACTATATACCTGCGATCCCCCAATGGAAGAACGATTCATGCAGTGGGCTATAGCAGTGTATGGTATCAGAATGAGGCGAAAAAAGAGGGAGGCTGGACCCTGGAGATGATGGATACACGCAATCCTTGTTCGGGCTATTCTAATTGGAAAGCAAGTCGAGATATTCGGGGAGGAACGCCGGGAAAATTAAATTCTATAGATACTATTAACAGGGATCGATCATCACCTCAGTTTGTAAAAGCCTACACAATCGATAGCCTGAATATTATACTTCGATTTGATGAGCCCCTTGATAGCGCAGAGGCGGTAATTGCTACAAATTATTCAATTGATGGAGGAATGATCATTGCAACAATTACTGCTATCCCACCCCTATTCACTGAGGTCAGGTTAAAATTTTCATCTCCGCTTCGTCCCCAGAGAATTTATGAATTGCGAATTGGCGCACTTAAAGATTGCCAGGGAAACAGGATAGTGAACGACACAATAAAAACCGGTCTTCCTTCTGATCCTCTACCGGGAGAATGGATCATCAATGAAATTCTTTTTGATCCTCGTAGCGGAGGAACAGATTATGTGGAATTTCTGAATAACAGTAAGAAGATCTTTGATGCGGGAAGATTATTTATCGCCAACCGAAGCAGTGGTGGCATAGTGGGATCAATAAAACCATTAAGCAGCGAACCACATTATATATTACCCGGAGAATACCTGTTAGTGACGGAAGACAGTGCCGCAGTTGGGAGAGAGTATTTGGTCAGGAATAAAAAACAGGTGCTTGAATTAAGTTCTCTCCCCTCCTTTCCAGATGATGAAGGAACAGTGGTCGCTTTGAAATTTCAGGGCATCATTCAAGATGAATTATTCTATAAAGATGACTGGCAGTTTGAATTATTAAGTGATAAGGAAGGAGTCGCTCTTGAAAGAATAGATCCGAAAGGCCCCTCTCAGGAAAAGTCTAACTGGCATAGCGCCTCTTCCACGGCAGGTTATGGCACACCCGGATACGAGAACTCGCAATATAAATTGATCGGGGAGACTGCTTCGGGGTTCAAACTAATGCAACAAATATTTTCTCCCGATAATGATGGCTATGAAGATGTGGCATGTCTTCAATACCAAATGGATGAGCCCGGTTATATGGCTCAGGTACGTATTTATGATATAGAGGGCAGGGAGGTTAGGTACCTGGTGAAGAATGTATTACTGGGTATAAAAGGCAGCTGGA
>JAYTXP010000005.1:0-18222 GCA_043742885.1 Chitinophagaceae bacterium
TGGCACGCGTGGATATTTTGGGGTTTACTTCAAATAAACTGTCGGTTAATCCGCCTGGCATCTTTATTCTGTTGCGAAGTAATGAGTATTCTGTACCAATGTTTAATTTGTTGGATACTTTATATTGTAATTTACCAAAACCGGATATTTGCCACTGCTGGCTATTAGGCCGGTAGCCATCCATATTTCGGTATTGGATGAAACTATAGTAACTTAACTTTTTATAATTTCCACCAATGGAACTGAAAGAATTAAACATTCCAAAACTGCCAATTGTCTCCGAAACCCTACACTCAAATGGTCTATTCACAGGTGCATTTTCAGTAACATAATTTACCAATCCACCAAACTGTGAACCAAATTGCAATGATGCCGCTCCTCTTACCATTTCAATTCTCTGTACTGCTTCCATAGGAGGAATATAATATGCTTCATTATATCCAAAAATGTCGGCACTGATATTATATCCGTTCTGACGGGTATTCATTTCAATACTTTGGTTGGGATTTAGGCCTCTGGTGGCAATTCCGTTGGCAGTGAAGCCTGAACTTTCGGTTTCGACTATATTCAATCCGGGTATTCTTCCGAGAATTTGCCTTGTATTATTGATGGCTTTATTGGCATCCAGACTATCCACAATTAAAACTTCATTCTTTTTTCCGGCGTAAATAATACCGTCCTTAGCTTCTGGCAAGTGGCCTGTGCCGCGAACTGTTTTATACCCTACTACAATTACCTCTTTTAAGGTTTTAGTAGTATCCTGCGCATTTGCATTTATTCCAATTATGAAGAATAAAAAAAAATTCCTTACCTCATATATGCTCATTTTTCTGTTTTTGAATGTAAATGTGGCATAATGATAGGAGAATGGGTTTACAAATCGGGAAAACTGTTTACGCAAAACGGAATCTGAAGAAAGAGGCGAAACCTCTTCTGCAAAGTAAATGTCCCTCACCGGCTATTCAAACCTGTTTTACGTTAAGTTTGCAGGAAGAAAAATGCATCAGCAAAATAATACAGCATTGGCCCAGTTCAGGGACCTGGTAGGATTAAAATTCCAGTTGTACAATAGCCTGTTTACCTCTCTTCCTTTTCATCGAATTGAAAAAACAGGGATGCTTCTTTCGCTCTTGCTGAATGAATGCGAAGAAGGATATAATAAAGGTAAAAGCCCTGCACAGATACTCGAATATTTTTTTGATCGCTCTACTCATTGCAAAACAGCAAAAGAAAAAATTGATCTGTTGTTTCGTATCGTTCAATATGTGGAAAGGCAGGTAGTATTGTTTGACGCCCTGGAAGATGCGGCCTTTCGTTATGTAAATGATCTGGCAGGTCCTGGTACTTTAAAACAACTGGAAACACAATTAATATCAAGAAATTCTGCGCATGCCTTGCAGGAAAGGCTGCGTGAATTTTCTATTCGATTGGTACTTACAGCGCACCCTACTCAATTTTATCCGGGATCTGTTCTCGGCATAATCAATGACCTTGCACGTGCACTCAGTGAAAATAATACGCATCAGATAAATGTTTACCTGCAGCAATTGGGCAAAACACCTTTTCTGAAAAAACAAAAACCAACTCCTTTTGATGAAGCGGTGAGCCTGATCTGGTACCTTGAAAATGTTTTTTATTTTGCCGCTGGTAAGATCATTCAGTTTCTTCGTTCACATTTCAATGAAGTAAATATTGATCATTCTTTGATTGAAATGGGGTTCTGGCCCGGAGGTGACCGCGATGGAAATCCAAATGTAAATGCTGAAACCACACTTCGTGTGGCTGATGCCCTTCGTTCTTCGGTGATCAAATGCTACTATATGGAAGTGCGAAGGATGAAACGAAGGCTAACCTTCGCTGGCGTAGAAGTGATCCTGTCTGAACTCGAAAAACAGTTATACGATAATATTTTCATACCGGGATTGCGTACACCACTTACAAAGCAGGATATTCTTGCGCCATTAGAAAAGATCCGGCAGATCATCACAGAGGAGCATAATGGATTATTTCTTTACCTGGTGGAAGGTTTAGTAAATAAGGTGAATGTATTTGGTTTGCATTTCGCTTCGCTGGATATTCGCCAGGATAGTTCTGTGCATCGCCTGCTTTGCCAGAATATAGCTGCTGGAAATCCTATTGAGGATATTGTTCAAAAGGATACTCTGGAGAGTATGAAGGCTATCGCGCATATCCAGGAAATGAATGGGGAAGCTGGCTGTCATCGATATATCATCAGCCATTGTACTTCTGCCGCTGATGTAATGGATGTATACCAGTTATTGCTGCTTTCAGGTTGGGAAGAAGGAAAGCTTCATGTTGATATCGTTCCTCTTTTTGAAACAATAGATGACCTGGTCCATGCGCCTTCGGTCATGAAGGACCTTTATGCTCACCCCATTTACAGTAGGCATCTTAAAAAAAGAGCAAATAAACAAACCATCATGGTTGGTTTTTCTGATGGCACCAAGGATGGTGGTTATCTTATGGCAAACTGGAGTATTTACAAAGCAAAAGAAGAACTAACCAGTATTTCACGACAGGCAAGTGTTGATGTAATATTTTTTGATGGCAGAGGAGGACCACCTGCAAGAGGAGGTGGAAAGACCCATCGTTTTTATGCCTCAATGGGCAATGAAATATCTAATAAAGAAATTCAACTGACCATACAGGGACAAACGGTGAGTTCGAATTTTGGAACCATCGATGCGGCGCAATTCAATATGGAGCAATTATTGAATGCTGGTATCAGCAATGAATTGTTCAGCAGTCGCCAAACCACATTGGATGAGGAGGAGAAAAAAATACTGGCCAAACTGGCGGAACTAAGTTATTCCTCCTATATCGAGCTAAAAGAGCATCCTTCATTTCTAAAATACCTGGTCACTGTCTCTCCTCTGAATTTTTACAGCGAAACAAATATTGGAAGTCGCCCGGCTAAACGTGGCGAATCAAAAAAACTCAATCTTTCTGATCTGCGTGCTATCCCTTTTGTAGGAGCCTGGAGCCAGATCAAACAAAATGTTACCGGATTTTATGGAGTAGGAACCGCTTTTCAACGATTTGATGTTAAAGGAGACTGGAGCCTGGTAAAAAAATTGTATCATTCAAGCCTTTTCTTCAGAACCCTGATTGATAATTGTGAGATGGCTCTGATGAAATGTTATTTTCCTCTCACATCCCATCTCGCGAACGATCCCCGTTTCAGTGATATCTGGAAAATGATTTATGAAGAATATGAGTTGACGAAAAAATACATATTTCAATTGAATAGTCATTCGGAATTAATGGCAAACTATCCCGTAGAGCAATTATCTATTTCAATGCGGGAAAAGATCGTTTTGCCACTGCTTACTATTCAACAGTACGCAATTACTGAATTGGATAAAGGGAATAAGGAATTATCCGATACGGAAAAAGAGGTGCTTTCTAAATTGATCATCCGTTCTTCCTTTGGTATTATCAATGCGGGAAGAAATTCGGCTTAGCCTGAACAATTATTGATAGCATTTAATTAAGAAAGTGGCATCTCATGACCAGTGAGAGGGCGCCGGCACGGGGCAACCGCGATTTTTTCGATAACTTCATCCTCCAATTTACCTTTCTCCATGTTCAGATTGCTGTTGTTTATTTTTCTATTAACTCTCGGAAATATTGCGAGTGCGCAACAATTTCGCTTGCAGGGTAGCGCAATACAAACAGGACCGGCCACTTATCAAATGACCAGCGACGTGATGTTCGTGGCAGGCATGGCCACGAATTATTACCCTATGGACCTGACTTCAAATTTCACCTTGAACTTTGAAGTGAATTTTGGGGTGAAAGATGCCAATGGCGCCGATGGTCTCGCATTTTTATTATCCAATACCTGTAACCCTACACTTACACCGGGACAAGGTTTGGGAGTGGCCAATATCCCTAATTCCATTGTGGTGGATTTTGATACCTGGGATAATGGGGTTGCTTATAATGACCTGGTTAATGACCATTCAGGTATCTATGCTGATGGAAATTTTAGTGCCGCAGGAAATATAATGGATGGCACCAATCAACCCGTTTGTCTTTTGCCTGGTTGTGGAAATGTTGAAGATGGCAATTGGTATCCTGTCTCCATTCAATGGGAATATTTAAGTCCTGTTTCTCAGCGTATCAGTGTGTACTTTAATAGTATTTTGCTTAGTACCTCTACCCAGGATCATATCGGACTTCGGTTCAACGGAAATACCAATGTGTTCTGGTCCATATCAGCATCCACTGGTGGTTCCAGCAATGTGCAGCAGTTTCGCGTTTCGGGAACTAACAATACCTATACTTTTTGCCCGGGAGCGAACTTTACTCTTACTGCTCCGCCCCTTGGTTCGGCTTATTCATGGACCAATAATGCTTCCACGAGTAATAGTGCCAGTTATACAGCTACTACCAATGGCATCATCACCTGTAGTTTTACCAACTTCTGCGGTATCAATCAAACCGTATCATTTAATATTAATGTAACCCAATTGATTTCTCCTATAATTAGCAATGATGGGCCAGTTTGCATTGGCTCCAATGGAAATTTTACAGTAACAGGAGTGCCTAATTATGGGATCACATATTCTGTAAATGGCGGACCAGTACAGGCGGGAGTTTTGAATACGTCTGGCGTTCTAACGATTCCAGTTTCTAATATAATTGCAGCAACCGGCATATTAATAACACAAATCAGTGATGGAACCTGCAATAAAGCAGTTTCCATTACTGATACGATTCGCTTGCTTCAACTGGCTACACCTTCTGTTTCTAATAATGGCCCGGTATGCAGCGGCACTGATGGCGTTTTCCAAATCAGTGGGGGCACACCAGGCGATATTATCAGTTATTCTCTTAATGGTGGACCTGTTCAAGCAATTGGTCTTGATGCGGCCGGTATGGCCATCATTCCGGCAATAGCAGTTACCATTCCTCAGAATATTCAACTCAGCCTGGTTACTGAGGGAACCTGTTCGGCTATAATAAATAAAAAAGATACTATTCGGAGTAAGCCATTACCGCTAAGGCCATCTATAATGAATAACGGGCCCGTTTGCGCTGCAACTTCTGCGATATTCAGTATCTCCGGGGGCATCGGCTCGCAGGTAAGCTATACAATGAATGGAGGACCTGTGCAGCAAATAACAATTCCTACCTCTGGAATTGCGCAGGTAATTATTCCTTCAGTGAACATTTTGCAAACATTAATCATCACAAATATTCATAATACCTCAAATTGTGATCTGCCATTGAACCTTAGCAGTTCAATATCTATACTTCCATTGATTGCATCCAGTCTTGATATCAGCATTTGTGAAGGCCTGAATTACCTTGGGTATACTCAGACGGGTATTTATCGAGATACATTTCCATCGGCACTGGGTTGTGATAGTGTGCGCACTTTAAATCTTACAGTTATTCGAACAAGTAAACCAAAATTGGGCCCAGACAGAGTGATCTGTCCTGGTGATACAATTGTACTCAACCCGGGAAATTTCAGCACTTATTTATGGCAGGATGCCTCCAGTTTGCCTGTATACATTGTGACAGGTCCGGGAACTTATTCTGTTTCAGTAAATGCCAGCTGCGGCGTAATTACAGATGAGGTCATTGTGTCCAGAGGTATTTGTGATATTTATTTTTCAAGTGGATTCTCTCCCAATAAAGATGGAAAGAATGATCAGTTCAAAGTGCTGACCGATCTTAAGCTATCCTCCTATGATCTTAAGGTTTACGATCGATGGGGTGGACTTATCTTTCATACTACCAATCAATATAAAGGTTGGGATGGAACGATCAACGGGACCGCTTTGAATTCAGGGATCTTCGTATGGTTGTCCACTTATTCTTTCAACGGACAAAGCAAATTTGTGAAAGGCACAGTGATGCTTCTGCGATAAGTTAATCTTAGTCCCAGTTCCTACCTTTGTTCAAATGATCTCTACAGATATCAGTAAAGCCGCGGCATTATTAAATGAAAATGCACTGATCGGTCTTCCTACAGAAACAGTGTATGGACTGGCAGGAAATATTTTCAGTGAAACAGCCATCCGAAAAATATTCAGCGTTAAAAAAAGACCTTTTTATAATCCGCTTATCGTTCATATCAGCGGAATAGATGCTCTTGACCAGGTTGCTTTGAATATTCCGAAGATGGCCATTCTTCTGGCTAAAAAATTCTGGCCCGGCCCTCTGACCTTGTTATTGGAAAAACATCCTGATGTGCCAGAGCTGATCACAGCTGGCAAACAAACCGTGGCTGTTAGAGTTCCCGATCATCCTATGGCACTGGCCCTTTTGCAATCAATTGATTTTCCTCTGGCCGCACCCAGCGCAAATCCTTTTGGATCTATCAGTCCAACTACTGCAAAACATGTGAATGATTATTTCGGAGAAGAAATTCCATTAGTGCTTGATGGAGGACCCTGTAAAAAAGGAGTAGAGTCTACGATTATTGGTTTCGTAAATGGAGCCTCCATATTATTCCGGCATGGCGCTGTTCCGGTTGAAGAGATTGAAACAATTACCGGTAAACTAATCATAAATAACCGTGAAGAAAATTCACCGGACGCTCCGGGTATGCTTTCAAAACATTATTCACCACGCACACCCACTATTATTACAAACGATATTCAGGCAGCGTTGAAAAATTATGCAGGGAAAAAATCGGCCCTTGTTTTATTTGATAAAAAAAGGACTGATCATGATCCTGATCTTCAATGGATATTATCTCCTCATTCCAGCTTGGATGAAGCCGCATCTAATCTTTATGCCTTAATGCATGAGATCGATGAAGTGCAGGCGGATCTGATCATTTTTGAAAGGATGAAGGAGGAAGGATTAGGAATAACAATCAATGATCGCCTTGAAAGGGCCTCCATTGAATCGCTGATCTAAACACTTAAATTAAAATCGCGAAGCGCATCATTGAGACTGGTCTTCAGATCGGTACTTGGCTTACGCTGACCAATGATCAATGCGCAACCTACACCGAATTCCCCGGCAGGAAATTTCTTTGTATAAGATCCGGGTATTACTACACTTCTTGCTGGCACCCTGCCTTTCATTTCAACAGGTGCTTCGCCACTTACATCAATGATCTTGGTAGATAGAGTTAGCACAACATTGGCTCCCAGCACAGCTTCTTTTTCCACTACTACACCTTCCACAACAATACAACGGCTTCCAATAAAACAACCATCTTCAATGATGACCGGAGATGCCTGCAGTGGCTCCAGTACACCACCAATGCCAACACCGCCACTGAGGTGAACGCCTTTGCCGATCTGAGCGCAACTGCCTACCGTTGCCCAGGTGTCAACCATAGTTCCCTCATCTACATAAGCTCCGATATTTACATAAGACGGCATCAGTACCACGTTCTTTGCGAGATAAGCACCATAACGGGCCACGGCATGTGGCACGGCACGCACACCTAATTCTTTATAATTTTTCTTAAGTAACATTTTATCATAGAACTCAAAGGGAGGGAGATCCCAGGTCTGCATTTGCTGTATACCAAAATATAAAAGGATGGCCTGCTTCACCCATTCATTTACAACCCATCCATTTACTAAAGGGGAAGCTACTCTGAGTCGTCCTTTGTCAACTTCTTCGATCACCGATCTTACGGCATCGCTGTATTTATTTTCCTTTAAAAGTTCCCGGTTATTCCAGGCTTCCTGTATGAGAGATTGCATGGGGCGAAATTAGGGAGAAAAGGTGAGTGGGGAGTAGTCAATAGGGAGTGGTGAGTAATTCCTTTTTAGGGGTTAGCTGTCAGTGCTGAAGAGTTTTTAGATAGATGTTCATCATGTTATTAACATAGATGGAAGGGGCAGAGAGTTGGGCATGATCCCAGCCTTTTTGGATCAATTCATTTCTAAGAGTTTCGTCGGCATAAATATTTCTCATAGCCGTCGCGATCTCCAATGCCTGATCAGGATCTACATAATATGCGCCATCGCCACCTACCTCAGGAAGACAGCTACGATTTGAAGTAATAACTGGCAACCGGCTCCATAAGGCTTCCAAAACCGGTGCGCCAAATCCTTCAAAATAGGATGGATAGATCATGGCAATAGCTGATTGATAGATCGCAGCAAATGCATTTGCGGTACGAAGCTCCGGATCTGATTTTATAGCAGGATCCTCAGAAAGAAATATAATTCGATTGGTTAACCCATGCTGTAAAATATAATCCTTTACTATCTGTTTGTATTTTCCTCCATCACCTATAACAACCAGCGGAATATCAAGATCATTGCGTAAAAGGAACATGGCTTTGGAAATATTCAGCAAATTTTTTCTTTCAATGATCGAGCCTACATAAAGAAAGAATTTTTTTGGGATCCGGTATTTTTCGCGGACCCTGGTCTTTTCTGTCTCGCTTACTGTATGCCCGAATGCCGGGTCGCAACTCTGGTAACAGACATCGATCTTTTCGGGATCGATACCATAAAATTCTACGATATCATTTTTTGTCTGACGGCTTATTGCGATCACCCGGTCGGCATGCTGACAGGCATAGAGAAATTTTCTATGATAGATTTTTACGTCAATGGCATTGTATTGTTCAGGATATCGTTCATGGATCAGATCATGAATAGTTACCACTGAGCGAACACCGGTATTCTGAATACCCATTGGTATCTCATGACTTAATCCATGATAAAGATCGATTCGGTTTTTCAGCAGATCCTTTTTAACCCAACTGCTTCTCCAGGCACTTGAGAAAAGGATATTGATAAATCCAGCTGGTAAAATTTCATGAAGGTTATCTGACTGAAATTTGAAACGATGGGAAGGTTTGGGATTGAACAGGAAATAATGATGATCTGGATAATAACGGCATAGCAGGCCGATGATGGTCCGGCTGTAATAACCTAATCCCGTATTGTTGTGAAAAGCCCTTTTGGCATCAAAACCAATATTCATCAGGTAAAGATAAGATATACGTTTTCGTTATTCATTTTCGAATGGCAGCAAGTACCTTTACTGCAATGAAGATCGATCTCACCATCGCGGAGGCCGGCGTTCTGGAAAAAGTAGCCAGGGCAGCTACTGTACTGGGACTGGAAAGTTACCTGGTAGGTGGTTTTGTGCGCGATAAGATCATTGGAAGGGAAACTAAAGACCTCGATTTTGTTTGTGTAGGTGATGCCATTGAATGGGCAAAAGAAGTTTCTAAATTATTCTATCCCGAACCCCGGGTGGATTATTATAAAAATTTTGGTACTGCCCATATTCGATTGCAGAACGAACTGGATCTTGAATTTATAGGGGCAAGAAAGGAAAGTTATCGTGCCGACTCCCGAAAACCCGAAGTGGAGGGGGGAAGCATACAGGATGATCAGGAAAGAAGGGATTTTAGTATCAATGCCCTTGCCATCAGCCTAAATGAAAATAATTATGGTGATCTGGTAGATCCATTTGATGGACTTGGTGACATAGAGAAAAAGATCATTCGCACACCTCTGGGACCTGAGCATAGTTTCAGTGATGATCCGTTGCGGATGATGAGGGCCATACGATTCGCTTCCCAATTAGGATATAGTATAGAAGAAAATACCTGGAATGGGATTATTCAAATGGCGGGCAGAATAAAGATCATCTCACAGGAAAGGATAACAGATGAACTTAACAAGATCATTCTTTCTCCCCAGCCCTCTGTGGGACTGGATCTGTTATACCGGTCAGGACTTCTGAAAATTATTTTTCCATCAATGGTAGAACTGGTTGGGGCCGAATATGTGGATGGTCAGGGCCATAAAGATAATTTCTATCATACGTTAAAAGTGCTTGACAATATTTCGCTAAATACAAATGATCTCTGGCTTCGCTGGGCAGCTGTATTGCATGATATCGCAAAGCCCGCGACAAAAAAATTTGAAGAGGGACATGGCTGGACCTTTCATGGTCATGAAGTAGTAGGAGGTAGAATGGTGCCAAAAATTTTTGCCCGGCTAAAACTTCCACTTCATGATGAAATGAGATTTGTTAAAAAGATGGTGGAGCTTCATCTCCGTCCGATCAGTCTCACGAAGGAGAATATCACAGATTCTGCCATCAGGCGCATAATTTTTGATGCAGGCGATGATCTTGAATCCCTGATGATGCTCTGCGATGCGGATATCACTTCAAAGAATAAACAAAAAGTAAAGCGTTTCCAGGAAAATTTTCAATTTGTAAGGCAACGATGCCGGGAAGTAGAGGAAAAAGATCATATTCGAAACTGGCAACCACCGGTAGATGGCGAAATGATCATGAAAATGTTCGGCCTTTCACCGGGTAAACCCATTGGTATTTTAAAGGATGCGTTAAAAGATGCGATACTGGATGGGGTGATCGCCAATTCAAAAGAGGCCGGCATGGAATTTATAATTGAACGGGCGGCTGAAATGGGATTGGAGTTGAAGAAACCCTAAATTTGTAGTATGGCTATACTCAAATTCAGGGTTTATTTTGCGGAAGACGAAACGGTCTACCGCGATATAGTGATTCGCCATATGCAGAATTTTTTTGAACTGCATCAGGCTATCCTTAAAGCATGGGAATTCGACAATAAGCATAAGGCAACATTTTTCCGTAGTAACGATCATTGGCAACAAGGTCGTGAGATCTCTATTGAAGTTTATGACAAGCCTTACAAGGCTCCGCCATTGATCATGGCCGATACTCCGATCGGCACAGAGATCCGGGATACTAATCAACGATTCATCTATCTCTACGATTTCAATAAGAACTGGAGTTTTCTTTTGGAACTGATCAATGTTTCCAAAGAAGAGAATCCGAAAGTGATTTATCCTTCTGTATCGCGTTCGGAAGGAGTTGGTCCAAGTCAATATGGCACTAAGGGTCTTTTAGGAGAAAAATTTGCCGATATAGAAGAAAAATATGATCTCACCCAGGTCGGTGATGGCTTTGGAGAAAAAGACGAACAGGGAGAAGATATCCCACAGGAAGAAGAAGGACAAGTAGGAGAAGAGGAGATCTAACATCATTATGGATCCCCATAATAAGCAAGTCATCATTGTTCTGGGCCCTACGGCTTCCGGTAAAACAGGTTTGGCCATTGAGCTGGCAAAATATTTTAATACAGAAATAATTTCTGCAGACAGCCGGCAGTGTTTTAAAGAATTGAAGATTGGTGTTTTAAGGCCTTCCGAAAAAGAACTGGCTGCAGTGCCTCATCATTTCATCGCATCCCATTCCATAGCGGAAGAATTAAACGCCGCGGATTTTGAAAGATTTGCACTGGAAAAAACTAATTCCCTTTTCGAGAATAATGATACCGTTGTCCTTGAAGGAGGCACTGGCCTTTATATCCGTGCCTTCTGTGAAGGACTCGATGAAATGCCCAATGTAGATCCTGCAATTCGGGTAGGCATAATCAGAACCTATGAAGAAAAGGGTATAGGCTGGTTAGAGGAAGAATTGAAAACAAAAGATCCTCTGTTTGCTGAAAAAGGGGAGATGATGAACCCGCAGCGAATGATGCGCGCACTGGAAGTCTTTGAGGCAACCGGAGTTTCCATTATACAATTTCGAAAAGCCGAAAAAACTGAACGGCCTTTTAAAATAATTAAGATCGGAATCGATCTGCCAAAACCGGAATTGAATCAGCGCATTGATCAGAGGGTAGATCAAATGATGCAGCAGGGATTGCTGAATGAAGTGCGGACATTGATTCCCTTTAAACAGCATAATGCACTGAGAACAGTAGGCTATACCGAATTATTTGAATACCTGGCAGGCCTTACTGATCTGCCAGAAGCTATCAAACTAATAAAGACCCATACCCGACAATACGCGAAAAGACAAATGACCTGGTTCAGAAGAGACTTATCTATCCATTGGATAAACACAGCTGAATTGGCAGTGGCCCTTCAGCATATCCCAAAAAAATAAAGTCGAAAAATTTGGTTCCGGGGTGATTATATTTAATCACCAAAACCAACATTATGAAATGGACAATTCTGTTTCTGTTTCTTCCTTTTCATACCCTTGCCCAGGAATGCGATGAACTTCTAAAATTTAAAGCGGAAGAATATTATATCAATGTTCCCAATAAACCGGACTCACTCAATCAGCTTTCCTGCAAACTGATCCAGCGACAACTGGAGCCGGGTTCGGTCTTCATAGATATCAGTGAGTCGGAGATGAATCATCAGCTTGAATTTATCGTATTGGTCATTGGACCAAAAGGTGAGCCTGAAGTGATCGAAATTCCAATTAAGCAGGACGCGAATAAAAATACTCAGCAAGCAACCTCCGATCTTCGTGGTGGTAAGACACAATCATCGGGAGAAGAGGAGGTTTACAGTCTGGCCGACTATAAAAATTTCTGGTCATTTATAGAGCCCACCATCAATGGTGCTCATAAGATATATTATTCATGCAGTCGTTTATTGAATCTCGTTAATTTGAAATTCATTAAAGATAATACCGGTCAATTTCTTTTTAATAACTATGATATGGTGAGGCTTCATTCGGGAGCATCTTTTCTGGGTGAACGCAAGAGAATAATTTTACCCCGAAAAATGGATGTACTGCTGGTAGGCGGACTTCGCTATGATTGCAAAGCAGTTAAAGGGAGCAACTGGGATTATCTTCCAGGAACCCGTACAGAGATCAATGATATCCGCGCTTTGCTTTCCAAATCTCATTATGTGGTCACGATCGACTCCTGTATGGCGACGGAAGCTAAAATAAATGCCACCATTAACGCGGCTCGTTTTGATGTGGTGCATATTGCTACGCATGGATTTTATTTTCAGGAAACGGAAAAGAATTTTGGAGTAAAACCTGATACCTATCCTATGGAAAGAGGTGGAATTGTTTTGAGCGGAGGGAACAGCAAATCTGCAACCATCGATATATTCAATCAGGAAGGATTGTTTACCGCTATGGAAATGCAGCAACTCAATCTTTCCAATATTCGATTTATGGTGCTAAGTACCTGTCATTCTGGTGAAGGAGACGCTTCGGAAAATACAGCTCCCCTGGGCATGACGCTGGCTATGATGCGTAATGGAATACAAGCAATGATGGTCTCCAACAGGGCCGTGCCGGATAAGGAAACCAGTTTATTTATGAAAACGTTTTACGGTCACCTTGCCTCAAATGGGGATCTGGATCGTTGTTATATGCTCAGTATTAGAGAGCTGAATGAAAAATTTCCAGATACAGACTGGAGTTTTTTTGACCTGGTACATTGAGTATTAAAAAAGGGGAAGGAGTTATTCAACCCTTCACCTTTGGTTTATTTTTGATTATGCTCAGGAAAGTTTTTTCTGCAAGTTGCTATCAATGCTATCAAGGAATTCTTCAGTGTACAGGTAATGTTCGCCATGATTTACTTTATTTCCATGAATGCAAACTGCCAGGTCCTTGGTCATTTTACCTTCTACTACTGTTTCCACACAAACTGCTTCCAGCGCGTTAGCAAAATCGATCAGGGCCTGGGTGCCATCCAGCTTTCCGCGGAAAGCCAATCCTCTTGTCCAGGCAAAAATGCTTGCAATAGGGTTAGTGCTGGTAGGTTTTCCAGCCTGGTGATCGCGATAGTGACGTGTAACTGTACCATGCGCGGCTTCCGATTCCATGGTCTTTCCATTAGGCGTGATCAATACAGAGGTCATTAATCCCAATGATCCAAATCCCTGTGCCACTGTATCGCTTTGTACATCACCATCATAATTCTTACAGGCCCATACAAAATTTCCGTTCCATTTCAGGGCGCTGGCTACCATATCATCGATCAGGCGATGCTCATAGGTAATTCCTGCAGCATCAAACAAAGCTTTGAATTCATTTGCAAATATTTCCTGGAAAATATCTTTGAAACGTCCGTCGTATTTCTTAAGAATTGTATTCTTGGTGCTAAGATATAGCGGCCATTTTTTGCTAAGGGCCATATTAAAACAGCTTCTTGCGAAGCCGGAAATACTTTCATCTGTATTGTACATGCTCAATGCAACCCCGGGTCCCTGGTACTGGTACACTTCATGCTCTATGATCTTTCCATCTTCGCCTTCAAATTTAATGGTCAGCTTTCCTTTTCCCGGCACCACGAAATCTGTGGCCCTGTACTGATCACCAAAGGCATGACGACCTACAATAATAGGAGCCGTCCAGTTGGTTACCAGCCTTGGTACATTGCTGATCACGATTGGCTCACGAAATACAGTGCCATCGAGAATATTACGAATGGTCCCGTTAGGGCTCTTCCACATTTGTTTCAGATTAAACTCCTTTACTCTGGCTTCATCAGGGGTAATAGTGGCACATTTTACACCTACGCCATATTGCCTGATGGCATTGGCAGCTTCAACAGTTACTTTATCATCAGTCTGGTCGCGGTATTCAATTCCGAGATCATAATATTTCAGGTCAATGTCGAGATAAGGGAGTATAAGTTTTTCTTTAATGAACTTCCAGATAATGCGGGTCATCTCATCACCATCCAGTTCTACTACAGGATTTGCTACTTTGATCTTTTGGGACATACAAGTTTAATTTGGGTCACAAACCTATGAAATTAATCAGGTATGGCCCTCTGTTATTTGCTGATATTTATTATGACCAAACCCAGATTATAGGTGTAGCAAAGGATTTGGAAGTACTTAACTTTGATTGTGATCTACCAGCAACTATCAAATTTTCTGGAGCAGTTCCATCCTTTAACAGATGCTGAATTTGAATCTTTTCAAAAGAATCTGGTTACCAGGTCGCTGAAAAAAAAAGAATTTCTTCTAAAACAGGGCGAAAAGGAAGAGCATATTTATTTTCTTATGGAAGGCCTTTTGCACCAGTATTTCTTCAAGGGTAAGGAAATGATCAGTACAGATTTTTATCCTGCAGGAAGCATTACCGGTGGTACCATTTCTTTCATTTCAGGAGAACCTTCTCACTATTTTATTCAGGCTATTGAACCCTGTGAACTAATTTCTCTTTCAAAAACAAATCTGGATCAACTATACCAGTCGGATAAAAAATGGCAGAAATTAGGAAGGCTTATGCTTACTAAATATCTCATGTCGCAGGAAAAAGAGATCATGGATACCATTCGTCTTACCATGAGAGAAAGATATGTGCAGTTTGCGAAAACTTATCCGGGAATATTAGAAAAAGTTCCGCAGCGTAGAATTGCCTCCTATTTAAATATCAAACCGGAGACCTTCAGCCGGCTGAAACCATTATTAAAAAATGGATAGATATGCCACCATATTACCAGATGGGGCGCTGATCGAAAAGATCAGTGGATATTTTCAGCAGTTTCTTCCGCTGACCCTGGCGGAAATGGCAGAGTTGGCTTCCTATTGCGAAATACGGCGGTTCCCTAAAAAATCCATACTTATAGAAGAAGGAGAGACAGAAGATTTCCTCAATCTGGTTGTGCAGGGAATCGTGATGAAGTATATTCGAATGCCCAGAGGGGAAATGATTCTTCAATTGGCTACAGAAGGGCATATTATCTCTGCAGAGATATCATTTCTTTCCCGGCAGCCTTCGCAGGTGATCATCGAAACCCTTGAATCCACTATGATGATTTCCCTGAGTAATAAAAAAATGCAGGAGGCCCTTGAGAAATTCAGCAAGGGTGAGGAGCTGGGTCGCAGTATATTGGAAAACATGTATGTAAAAAAGGATGAGAAAAAACATATGTGGCTGGCAATGGGAGTGAGGGAACGCTTTATACATTATATGGAACATCATCCACACATGTTGCAGCGTGTTTCACAGAAATATCTCGCGTCCTACCTGAATATTAAACCTGAAACCTTCAGCCGTCTTAAACACCTTACCCGCAATCGTAATAGCACTAAAAATGTGAATGATTGATGGCTGTCAATTATTTTTCGTAACTTTTAGTAGAACGTTCAGTTATGAAAGGGAGTCATCCATTTCTGATCTATTTGCAAAAATTTATTCCTCTAACCGAAAAAGAGTTTCAGGATGAGATCCTTCCTATAGTAAAAATCCGGAGTTTCGAAAAAAAGCAACGTCTGATCGAAGCGGGGGAAGTTGAAGACAGTTTCAATTTTATACTTGAAGGATTAGTTCGCAAATTTTATCAGAAAGGAAATACACAGATAAATACTCAGATCTCCATGGAAGGACAAATGATACTAAGCCAGGAATCATTTCATAGCCGCCTGCCTTCCGATTATTTTATAGAAGCAATTGAACCTACCCGTGTGGCTACTATTCGTTATGATGATCTCGAAGCGCTTTACAGATCTTCCCATCGAATGGAAAGATTGGGCCGGTTGATCGTTACTTATTCTATGGTAATCAAGGACCGATGGCAGATCCAATTGGTCAAAATGACCTCCCGTGAAAGATTTTTGAATTTCGTGACCAGAAATCCCAAACTCTTGCAACGTGTGCCCCAGAAATTTCTGGCCACTTATCTTAATATAAAACCAGAAACCTTCAGTCGCTTTAAACACTTACTGAAAGATCATTCCCGAAAGAAAGTCTGATGCATTTTCGATTAAACTTTAAAGGTTCACTATCAACACAGGAATTTTTAGTTCATGCCTCACTGAATCAATAGTATGTCCATAAATAAAATCTTTCAAACCCTTATGTCCATGCGCCCCGATCACCAGCATTTCCGTTTTGTTTTCTATAGCAATCCGTACGATCTCGCGCGCTCTTTCATTATATCCTAAAACGGAACGGGCAGTAATGTTTTTGCCCTTCATCTGCTGCACATAACTTTCCAGTTGCTGTTGATCTTTTCTTGTTTCAAGGTCATCGGTAAATTCATCCATTATTCGTGAAGTGGCGCTTTCTACCACATGTATCAACAGGTATTCGGTTGTCTGGTTTCCCTGACCCAATGCGTGGGAAATCAGTTTCTGATCATCATTACTGAAGTCAAGAGCGATAGCGATACGATTATATACAGGCAATTCAAAGTGAATCAAGGTTCCAGCTTCAGGATGAATAATAATGCGATTATTTTTATGAGGCTTTTTCAACAATGGATAAAATATCGAGATCAGTAATAGTACGATATAAAAAACACCGGAAAGAACGATCAGGCTCTTCCAAAACAGACTTTCTGATTCCTGGAAATAAGGGCCGGCCTGTTCTATTACCATGCGAATATTCAGATAAACCAGCACCGCAGTAACAAGGCTTGCCAACCCGATCACCAGGGGCTTGATAGCATAAGCCCCCATGGTTTTTTTATCACTGGTAAAATGAATCAGTGGAACAATGGCAAAACCTAATTGAAGGCTAAGCATTACCTGGCTTAATATCAGTAAACTATCAATATTATTTTCTCCATTGATGGCGATCACCAATACAGCAGGTATAATAGCAACTAACCGGGTTATTAATCTTCGTACCCAGGGACTGATCCGTAAATGCAGGTAACCCTCCATTACGATCTGTCCTGCCAGTGTTCCTGTAATGGTAGAACTTTGTCCTGAAGCAATTAGTGCTATTGCAAAAAGAATCGGAGCGAGTTTACTCCCAAGCATTGGTTGAAATAATTCATGCGCTTCTTTTATCTGGGCTACATCGGTACGACCCGATTCAAAAAACACTTTTCCTGCCAGTACAAGTATGGCTGCATTAACAAGAAAGGCCAGGTTTAGCGCAACTGCGCTATCAATAAAATTAAGTTTCAGTGCACGACGAATGCCTTTATCATCTTTTTTGATCTTTCTTGTTTGTACCAGTGCAGAATGCAGGTAAAGATTATGAGGCATCACCGTGGCGCCAATTATACCTATGGCGATATACAAAGCTTTATCTCCCGGAATAGACGGAATAAAACCTTTGGCCACTTTTACCAGGTCGGGTTTTGCCAGAATGATCTCAATAAGAAATGAAAGTCCAATAATGGCTACCATCGCGATGATAAAAGCCTCCATTTTTCGCATACCCAATTTCTGCAATAACAGAAACAAAAAAGTATCCAGAATGGTAATGGAAACGCCCCAGATAAGTGGTAGCCCGGTGAGTAATTGAATACCGATCGCCATTCCAATGATTTCAGCCAGGTCAGTGGCTGCGATCGCGATCTCTGCCAAACCATATAGCGCGTAGTTTATATAGCGCGGATAGGTTTCCCGATTGGCTTGCGCCAGATCTCTTCCTCTCACGATTCCCAATCGGGCAGAAAGACTTTGAAGCAACAACGCCATCAGGTTACTCATCAGCAAAACCCAAATCAGCTTATATCCAAAT
>JAYTXP010000006.1:0-5168 GCA_043742885.1 Chitinophagaceae bacterium
ATGATATAGACAAGGATGGAGATCCGGACCTGGTAATTACATCCGGGGGAAACGATTACGCTAAACAAGACACTTTATATCCTGTTCGTTTTTATGCCAATGACGGAAAGGGAAATTTTTCGAGATATCATGAAAAATATTCTCCAAAATATACCAGTTCCAATGCTATTGCAGTTTGTGACTATAATAAGGATGGCATCATGGATATTTTTGTTGGTGGCACGGTCATTCCCGGTAGCTATGGTTTAATGCCTGATAGTTATATGCTGCAAATTAAAGATTCAGTACTACAGGATCATACAGAACCAATCATGAAAAACATTGGAATGGTTAAGACGGCGCAATGGGCAGATATGAATGGAGATGGATGGATGGACCTGGTACTGTCAGGAGAGTGGATGCCTATATCCGTATTTTATAATCGTAATGGATATCTTGATTCTGCTCCAACGATCATCGGATATAGTTATGGCTGGTGGAATAAAATTCAATGCGTGGATATGAATGGTGATGGTAAACTGGATATTGTAGCCGGAAACCTGGGATTGAATACCCGTTATACAGGAACACCGGAATTTCCTGTAACCATGCTGGTAAATGATTTCGATCAGAATGGGAGCACCGATTGTATTATCAGCACTTTTGTAAAAGGAAAACCTTATCCGATCTGTATTCGCGATTATATGCTGGATCAGATGCCTTTTCTTCGGAAAAAATTCCTTCGGTATTCAACTTATTCAAATGCCGATATAACAACGATATTCACAATGGATCAATTAACCAGCTCAAAAGTTTATTCCGCCAATGAAATGCATAGTGCCTTATTCCTTAATCAGGGAAATGAAACCTTTTATAAAAAGGATCTTCCGGCGGAAGCGCAATTCTTTCCTGTGAATGGTATACAGGTGATGGATGTAAACAAGGATGGTAAACTGGATCTTCTTCTGGTGGGTAATGATTACAGTACAGAAGTGGAAACTGGTAGAAACGATGCGGGTATCGGATTGCTATTGATTGGAGATGGTAAAGGAGAATTCAAGTCTATTCCTGTAAATGAATCAGGATTCTATGTGCCCGGAGATGTAAAATCACTGGAGTCAATAATGATAAAGGGAAAACGCAGTTTTGTGGCGGGAAAGAATGGGGGTAAGATTCAATTTCTTCAACCTATAAATTAGCAGGATGAATATTCGTGTGGCTGAGTTGGCTGATGCTTCTGGGATGCTTGATATTTACCGACCTTTTGTTGAGAATACATCTTTTACATTCGAGAATGTTTGTCTTTCCATTGCTGAATTTCAATCACGCATTTCGCATTATCTGGAAAACTATCCCTGGCTTGTAGCAGATAACAATGGAGAGATCGCAGGCTATGCGTACGCAGCTCGTCATCGTGAAAGAGTGGCCTATCAGTGGAGCGTGGAAGTCTCCGTTTATATTCATGAGAAATATTACCGCCAGGGACTGGCACAAAAATTATATGAAGAATTATTTCGGCTGTTAAAATTGCAGGGTTTTAGAAATGTTTATGCGGTAATTAATTTACCGAATGATCCAAGTGTAGCCTTTCATGAAAGCATGGGCTTTATCTGGTTTGCAACTTATGAGCAGGTAGGATATAAATTAGGTAAATGGAAAAATGTAGGCTGGTGGCACAAGGTGATCAATGAATTCACGGATGACCCTGCGCCGCCAGCTCCATTCAGCAAATTAAAATGAGAATGCCAGCCTTACAAAGAGCCTCCTGCCATTGCTTCCCATTTGTACAGCATCCCAGGGCCCGCCAGTCTCATTATTATAGGCCCAATCCTTTGCGCCTTTAACCACTCCAAAATCAGGATGCAAATTGAAAAGATTATCTGCTCCACCCAACACGGTGAAATTCTTTGATAACTGGTAGCTCGCATAAATATCAGATACCATTTTGCCTGAGTAATCATAACGGTCGGGCACATCTCCGTTTCCATTGTCCAAGGGAACAGTTGGGTTGATACCAAGTCCATCCTGTCCATAACCTAATATGGTAACAGAACCGAAATAGGTGAGACGAAGGCCTGCTGTTGCTTTATGGCAACCATATTCCAGATTAGTAGCAAATTTGGTCTTGGGTGCTGATGCCAGAATAAATTTTTGTTCCCTGTCGCTGAGAAATGTTTGCTTGAGAAAATCAGTGCCTGATAATTTCGCCGGGTATTTGATCTTATCAATATTCATACTCTGAAAATTTCCGGCAAATATTCCTTTGAATCGCTGATGCCCCCATTTCTTTGAATAATCCAATACGATATCAATACCTCGGTTAGTAGTGTTCACTGCATTGGCAAAAAATTGAGCCAGGCTTACATTCAACGCTGCCATCTGCGCGCGAAGGCCTGCATCCAGGTTGGGGTCACTGCCATCGAATTGTCCGCTTAGCACTACGCGGTCCTTTATTTTTACCCAATACCCATCAATAGTTACATTGAATCCTTTAGCTGCGTTCCAGGCAAAGCCCAGTCCTGCATTCACACTTTTTTCCTGTTTTAATTCGGGTATTCCGGCAGATTTGGTGATTGGGCTATAATTCGGAGCTATCTTTACTTCGGCTATATTACCGGCCTGTACCGTGGTAAAAGTTGAACTGAAATTGATCTGCTGTAAAGAAGGTGCCCGGAATCCTGTGCTTACTGAGCCCCGCAGGTTCAATTTAGGAGAGGCTTTGTAACGAGTGGCCAGTTTATAATTGCTGGTGAAGCCAAAGTCACTGTAATTCTCTGCACGGATCGCTGCATCTATTAGCCACTTGCTGGTAACATCAAATTCCGCATCTGCATATAGTCCCCATACATTACGGGTAGCTTTCACTACATCATTTGGCTGATAGCCGGGGAATCCCTGAGAGCCGGAGGCTTTGGACCCATTGCTGTAATTCTTATAGGAAGCTTCTTCGCCGGAAAAAATCTGATATTGTTCATGTCTTTGTTCCGCACCAAGGGCAAAATTGAACTGGCTGGTGATCTCCTTACTGAAATTAAGGTCAATCGTATTCTGAAGAAAATTAAATCCCCCATCATCAAAATGTGTTTGAACGGCTCCTTTGGAGGCGTTGAAGGTTTTATCGCCATAGAAATGAAAATTATTCCGGCCTATGGTATTGCTGAAGTCCCAGTTCCATTTGCTGCCGGTAATACCCTTCAGTCCTGCATTGAATGACAAATCATTGATCTTGGTTTGTATATGCGGAGAATAATAAGTTTCTCCGTCATTACTGTTCCTCATGATGCTGTTTACGAAAATGAGATTGCCGCCATTATCTGTAGGGAAACGCTCAGGCTTTGCAGAGAAATTACGTGTAAAGGCAAATGCATCAGATGATTTGTGATTAACCGTGGCAAATGAATAGAATTTAGTCTTGTCAGTGATCGGGATTTCCATATTCATGGCAGATCCGATCATATCAAGTGAGGCGTCACCATTACCACGACGATAAATATCAATGAACATTGCCTTATCATTCGTATAATAATTTGAAGTATCAAGTGCCTGGCGGAAGGTCTTACCTGTTGTCAATGCATTCAAAGAAAAATTAATAAATCCTTTTTTCTTTCCTAATGGCAATCCATAGTTAAGATCTGCAGTAAAAGAGTTGCCATCCAGTTTTTTGGCTGACTCATATTGTGTTTTCAAATCGGGAGCATAGGCTGTATTGAATGTAGGGTCAAGATAACCGCCCCATCCAATATTACCTGTCAATTTTTTAGTGCTGCTTTTCAGGATAATATTCATTACACCCGCGATTGCATCAGACCCATATTGTGCAGAAGCGCCGTCTCGCAATATCTCTACCCTGTCAATGGCATTTACAGGCAGGGCATTGAGGTCGGTACCGGAATTACCCCTGCCTCTTGTTCCAAATACGGCAACAAAGGCGGTCTGGTGCCTGCGTTTTCCATTCACCAATACAAGTGTTTGATCTGGACCTAATCCTCTTAGTGTGGCCAGATCTATATGGTCAGCGCCATCACTTCCGCTCTGCTTGTTATAATTAAAAGAAGGCGCGGCAAAGTTCAACACCGAAGTAAGATCCATTCTTGCAGTTGGCGCCATGGCTTGTCCTACATTGATTACATCAACAGGTACGGGGGTTTCAGTTTTTGCCCGTCCTGCCTTTCTGGTTCCAACCAATACCACCTCTGCCAGATTTTTTTCCTCTGTTACCAGTGAGATAGTAAAGGAAGATGCATCTGTTGAAACTGTTTGAGACAAATAACCCACCATAGTGATCAATAACTGATCATTATTATTTACTGCGAAGGTAAAACTGCCATCATTTTTTGTCAGCACCCCTTTGCCGGTATTCTTTGATTTGATACTTACTCCGGCAAGTGGTAATCCATTGCTATCTGTGATCTTTCCCGTAACCGTGCGCTGTGCCAGGACAACGGACGAAAAGGAAATCAGGAGGATGAATAAATTGATTTTTCTCATTGCGTTGGTTTTGTTTTGTAAATAATAAATTTAGTCACTTCTCCCCGGATAAACCTTTATCGCTTCCTCCAAACAATCCATTGCCTTATTAAGCGAATCAAGATTCAATACATAAGCCAATCGAACTTCATTTTTTCCCAAGCTTGGCGTACCATAGAAGCCTGTTGCCGGAGCCAGCATTACCGTTTCTCCATTATGAGAAAAAGACTCCAGTAGCCACTGGCAAAATTTATCTGCGTCATCAATAGGGAGTTTGGCGATAGCATAAAACGCACCACCAGGGTTAGGACAAAATACACCGGGCATAGCATTCAGTCTTTTAATCATCAGATCTCTTCTTGCCTGGTATTCTGCCTTAGGTCCGTCGAAATAATTATCAGGCAGATCAATTGCTGCTTCTCCCATGATCTGTGCAAGTCCGGGAGGAGATAAACGCGCCTGTGCGAATTTCATAGCCGTATCATAAACCTGTTTGTTCTTTGTTACCAATGCACCCAATCTGGCACCACATGCACTATAGCGTTTACTGATAGTATCCATTAGCACCACATGCTGATCCATGCCCTGGAGATGAAGTGCACTAACATAATCTCCATCATAACAAAATTCACGGTAAGCTTCATCACTAAAAAGATAGAGATCATGTTTCAGGCAAATATTCTTAAGCGCTTCCATTTCTGCGATGCTATATAAATATCCGG
>JAYTXP010000007.1:0-6090 GCA_043742885.1 Chitinophagaceae bacterium
ATTCCTGCAATTCATCTGCCAATGAAAGATGAGATGGCAATCTCTCCCGAATGGTGTTGAAAATCTGTTGCTGGAGTTGATTGGTTTCCATAAAAGAAAATTACGGAAAATTAATAATTGACATCCCATTCTTTACGGATTTCTGCTTATCAGCTGTTACCCGTTTCATTAATAAATAAAAAATAATAGGGCCACAATACTATACACCCAATAAAACGACCCTCTGCTAACACCCTGATAATCTATGTGAATATTCATTTTTTATGCCTTAACTGCAAGGTTAGTTTTAACCTAAACCAAAAATCAAAAGCAATGAAAAAGCTGTTCCTTTTGCTTCCATTTCTGATCTGCTCATTCCTTGTCTCCGGTCAACCTCTTGCCACCAACCCTGCACAATATATTGTGCAGGTTGTATCAAAGGAAAGACTAAATTTCTTTATTGTTTCCAAAAGGAAAAAAGGGCATTTAGATTTGGCCACCCGGTATAATATATTAAGAACCAAACTTAGAGGGCTCTCCCATCCAAACACATTCATTGCAATTATCGCTAGTGATATGAATGATGCAGTGGTAAAAATGAAGAGAAATCTGGATGCCACCAGTACCCAATTGGGAACGGTTTGGTTTGATTCTCATGGTGCATATAAAAAAGGTTACTCCCTTTTTTGTGTAGGAAAAGATGAATGCAATTCACATACTCTTGTTGAGCCCGAACTTGAGAGCGCCCTGAAACAAATAGACGGTTATTCCGACAACCAAACCAAGGTAGTGATCGGATCTTGTTACGGAGGTGCCACCTATACAAGGGAGTCAATAGACTATACACAAACCTTTAAAATGGACGGAGATTCCCTGATGAAAGCATTGGCGCGGCATTTCAGTACTGCAAGTATTTACGGTTCAGAAAGTTGGGTGATGTCCAAACCAGGACTGTTCAACCGTAAACCTGCTGTAGCTGGAAACCCTGGCAGGAAATTATTTCTGGATGTCTGCTATAAGCCAGCCTGGGAAAATATTGGAAGATGGAATGAATCAGAATCGGATCGGTTTCTTGCAAGCAATACAATAGCACTGGATGAATTTGGTAATCTTGTGATAAGAAATAAACCTTATGCAGAAGAATTACTTGGATTCATATTTTTCAACCTTTGGGGATGAATGATACGTATTATCAGTGGCATGATGTTTTTCCGGGAAATGTAGCTCAGGGTTATTTCGATTTGTACAACAATAATACTATTGTGAATGTATCAAACCTGGTAATAGGAAGTGGTAATGGTTATGGTGGTGTTTACAGCAATCTTTTCGATATGTACAAATTCGGGAATGCTTTATTATGGAATCAGACCTTACTACAACCTTCGTCTTTGGCCCGCATGAGGCAGACAGGAAAAACAGATGGTAATAATCGTATGGATATGGTATTCAGCAATCCTATCTTGACCTGGGATCGGATTTTGGCTGGGGACATAAAGGAAGATATCTGGGCTATTCCGCAAACATTTTTTATTTCCCAGCCAAAGGAGTGCTTCAAATATATTTTGTGAATTATGGAACTGATTCAAAATCCAATTTACGGCAGGTATTTTATGACTTTCAGGATGAGCTACAACATATCAGCCTTCAATAACAGCGCGGCTTCTCATCACTTCATATAATACAATTCCTGTAGCAACAGAAACATTTAAACTTTCGAAATCTCCTGCCATTGGAATTCGGATCTTTTCATCGCATGCTTTCAGTAATGCGGGATGAATACCATTATCCTCACTTCCCATAATGATGGCTGATGGCTCTTTCCAGTCCATTTTATCAATGCCTAACTCAGCTGTCATAACCGTACCATAAACTTTAATACCATTCAGATGTAATTCATCTATCGCTTTTAAAAGACTATTCACCCGGCAAACAGGGATACGCTCCAGCGCTCCTGCAGAGGTCAGAATAGCGTCTTCATTCAGCGCGCCAACTCCTTTATCCGGAATAATGATTCCATCTACTCCAAGACAAAATGCAGAGCGGGCTATTCCTCCGATATTGCGTATATCGGTTATACCATCCAGTATAAGAAATAGAGGCGCCTTACCAGAATCAAATACCATACTTATGAGTGCCTGCAATTCAACATAACTGATCTTTGAACGCATTGCGATCACACCCATGTGTTCCGTCACATTGAAACCATTCAGTTTAGCAATGGGTACATAGTTAATGGGCACTCGTTCCTTAGTAGCGAGTTTCCTGATCTCTTCTACGGCAGCGCCTCTCAAACTATTTTCAAAATAAATACGTTCTATTCCTTCTCCATTTCTCAGCGCTTCCAGTACACGGTCGATACCGATATACAAGGAGGATTTTTTGGGTCTTGACTGTTGATTGAATTGTTTCACTCTGCAAAGAAATGAAAAAAAAGACCCGTCAGCTAATCGCAAACGGGTCTCGTATAAATAAGTTTCGATTTTACTTAATAGCAAAGGCTTTTTTCACCGCATCTACATAGTCCAGTTTCTCCCATGTAAACAATTCCACTTTCATTTTTTTCTCATTCTCCTTGCCTTTATTGAAGATCTTTGTCTTCATTTCGTTTTTTCGACCCATATGGCCATAAGCAGCAGTTTCAGAATAAATAGGATTGCGAAGTTTTAACCGCTGTTCTATAGAATATGGGCGCATATCAAAGATCTTCTCCACTTTACGTGCGATCTCACCATCCGTCATATCCACTTTAGAACTACCATAGGTATCAATGAACAGTCCGCATGGTTTTGCTACTCCAATGGCATAAGAAACCTGTACCAGTACTTCATCGCAAACACCGGCAGCGACCAGGTTCTTGGCTATATGCCTGGTAGCATAAGCTGCAGAGCGATCCACTTTGGATGGATCCTTACCACTAAAAGCGCCACCACCATGCGCGCCTTTTCCACCATAGGTATCTACAATGATCTTTCTACCGGTAAGGCCGGTATCACCATGCGGACCACCGATCACAAACTTGCCGGTTGGATTCACATGATAAGTGATCTTATTATTGAACAACTTCTGAATAGAAGGCTTCAGTTGTTTTTTAACTCTGGGAATAACGATATTGATCACATCCTGACGGATCTGAGCCAGCATTTTTTTATCACTTTTATCAAATGCGTCGTGCTGGGTTGAAACTACGATCGTATCAATTCGTATCGGATTATTGTCATCGTCATATTCAATAGTTACCTGGCTCTTTGCATCCGGGCGCAAGTATTTTAATTCTTTTCCAGCACGTCGTATCTTTGATAATTGCTGAAGAATTTTATGCGCAAGGTCAAGAGGAAGTGGCATATAATTATCCGTTTCCTTAGTGGCATAACCAAACATCATTCCCTGGTCACCGGCACCCTGGGCATTGGCCTTTGATTCAAAACTTAAATGTTTCACCGAACGATCAACACCGCGGTTGATGTCCGCACTTTGTTCATGAATAGCCGAAAGAATACCACAGCTATTTGCTTCGAACATATATTCTGCTTTTGTATACCCGATCCCACGGATCACTTCACGGGCGATCTCCTGTACATCCAAGTAAGTTTTGGATTTAACCTCACCAGCAAGTACAACCTGTCCGGTTGTAACCAACGTTTCGCAAGCCACTTTACTGTTTGCATCGTAGGCCAAAAAATTATCAATCAGCGCGTCAGATATCTGATCAGCTAATTTATCCGGATGTCCTTCACTCACAGATTCAGACGTAAATAAATAAGGCATTAATATGATTTTAGGCGGCAAAGATAAGTGCAGCCGTTTTAATGAACAAAGTCCTCCTTGTAAAAAGGAGGACTTTTGAACATATCTTGATAAATATTTAAATTTTAGAATAGATAACCCTAAGTCTCATTCTTTGCGTTGGATGGTTTCCACCTCCAACTCGTACCCTTCCTATGGTAGTATTGCCATTAAGATAGGTAGGAGGAAAACTGCTGGTTTCCAAAGTAGATCCCGCGTAACGGGCTGTTCCCCGGATGGTCATAGGCGCATATAACCTGAAATTAAAGGCAGGCTCAGTGCCATTAACCACATGCTGGATATACCGCGACATATTAAATTTCCAGATCTTAATATCCTTACCATTCACATCCTTCGCGGCAATAGGGTTTACACCAAAATTGGTGAAATCAAAACCTGAAAGGGCAGATATATCCATTGAATACGGAATGGTACGGAACTTATAAGAAGATGTCAATGTAGGATCCGGTGCATCCAGGTAAAGACGGTCAGGCGGAGGGAATTTTTCATCACTCACATCATATAATTGCTCTACGATCAGTTCAGCCCTATGAACCAGCCGGTTACTCAGTGTAGCTAAACCTGGCACCTTAACAGTAACATTGGTGCCTGGTGATTTTTGAATATACACTACAGGCGTTGGTAAGGTGGATCCGGCTAAGGTTTCAAATGCCGAACCGCTATAAATTCTTTTTATGTAATTAGCTGCGGCGCTGTTTCCTGTAAAATAAAAATAACTAACAGCAGTATCAATGCCCCCGCCTCCTTTTTTTGGAGCGCGATAATAAATTGCCAGACGGGTTTTAGTAGCACTTACGTTCACACCCACCACCGCATTTCCAGCCCCTTCCGATCTTACAGCAAACCCTTTGAAGAAGGTTTTAAATACGGTATCATTCTTATAGGCATTGGTAGTATCATAATTAACCAATCGGCGGGCAAAATTCGTGTCGAGCCGAATACGAATCTGGTTGGCAGAAGTATCCCGGAATACTTTTACAGAATCATCGAATTTGCGCAGATCCAATGGTTGAACAGGTTGTTCGTTAAGTGCGTTGGCTGGATTATAAAGGAAATGTTCCTGTCGGACGATATAATAGGAATCAGCCTTCATCAGCGGATTAGTTATCTCATATACTTTAAACTGCTGAGGAATGGTGGAATCTCCATAACGCTGTACATAAGTCAGCACCATTACTATTGAATCGAGCTTAACACTATCCCTCCGGGAGAGAGGATAAGAGCCATAATAGGGATTCTTCAGTTCGAAAAACATCCTGGCATCGGTCTTCCCAAAAAAAGGGTCATTGTTAATCAGACCTACAAACTGCTCATCAGAACTCAGGGCATAGAGGGAATCGCCTGAGAGCCTAAAGCTATCATTATAGGTTTCAACTGTAAGTGTAGTATCAAATGTGTTGATATTATCTATCGGAGGTATCAGCCCCCCACCTACTTCAGTATAATCATTGATCTTTCGGCAGGCGGAAAACAGAATAGCAACCGTCGAAACGATTGCTATCAGGGATAAAATAAGAGTATCTTTCTTCACGAACTGAACTTTATTGCTGGTTGAGTGAACGATGAAATTATTTGCCTGCAAGGTCGCTATAGAGTTGTAAATAGTCTGTTAAATCTCCTTCTGCATCGAAAGGCAAGGTCTTCTTACCCCGTACTTTAGAAAATTCATCCGCCAATTTCTTGTCGATCTTCTCTGCTCCAAAGGTAATAGCATCTGCATAAGTTGCACCACCACGTAACATAGCTATATTGGTACCTTCTTTATATACCTCAAGATCTTTCTCCTTTATGGATGGATGAATAAGAGCTTTCTTAATAAAACCGACACCCAGTTTTTCTTTAAATGTATTCTGACCTATTGTATATACGATCTTGCTATGAGCAAAAACAGGTTCCTTGCGGTAAACTGTCTTTATATAAGCCGGGATCAGGCTGGTCATCCAACCACTACAATGAATGATGTCTGGAGGCCAACCGAATTTCTTTACAGTTTCAAGGGCCCCTTTACAAAAGAAGATGGTGCGCAGGTCGTTGTCATCATACCATTTTTCCTGCTCATCATGAAATATGTACTTTCTTTTGAATAAGTCCTCGTTGTCCAGGAAATAGACTTGTAAACGGGCACTTGGGAGTGAAGCTACCTTGATCTGAAGGGGAAGGTCATCATTATCCACCGAAACATTGATACCGGAAAGCCGTACTACTTCGTGTAAACGGTGGCGGCGTTCATTAATAATTCCAAATCTTGGCATTATGCACCTTACTTCGAAATTATTTTCATTTGCTTTAATGGCCAGTTTGTTAACG
>JAYTXP010000008.1:0-6505 GCA_043742885.1 Chitinophagaceae bacterium
CAACTCAGAGGAGCCGAATTGTATAAACACCGCGGAGAAGGAAACTATGACCGCGAACATTTTCATAAACATCCGGATCAGTACGAATGCCGTTTTCTACCTTATGCATCCCAAACTGATATATTAATGAATGGAGTTTACTGGGAAAAAAATATTCCGCGCTTATTTGAAAAAACAGATATCAACCGGGAGCAATTTATCATTCGAACCATTGCAGATATTACCGATGATCAGGAAGGATCAGTACCTATCAATTTAGGAGATCAATCCATTGAAGATCCTGTTTACGGAGTGGATATTACGACCATGAAGAAAACAGCGCCTTATATCGAGACCTCCATCGATCTGATGGCAGTTGGGAATCTTCCAAATGAACTACCCCGCGATGCAAGCCGCTATTTCGGAGAGCAATTACTAAAACATGTGCTGGAAGACCTTTTAGGAAATGGTTCCGCGATCATTGAAAGGGCTACGATCACTCGTAAAGGGAAACTAACTGAACAATACTTATATCTTAGTGACTATGCCTCTGGCAAGTAGATTTGGTTCAACAAATACCTATTTTGGCAAATTCATATTTCCAGTTCAAACAATTTATTATTCAGCAGGATCGCTGTGCGATGAAGGTGACTACTGATGCCTGTCTTTTCGGAGCCATCCTGGTAAATGAAATTTCTTTCCGGAATAAATTAGTAAAGTCGCTGGATATTGGAACGGGTACCGGACTTCTTTCACTTATGCTGGCCCAGCAGCATTCTTCTCTGCGCATAATAGCCCTGGAACTGGATAATGAAGCGGCAGAACAGGCCAGAGAAAATATTAATTGCTCTCCGTGGAAGGATAGAATTGATCTTATAAAAGGAGATTTTCTTGATTATGAACCTGATCCTGCTTATGATCTTATTTTTTCCAATCCTCCTTTCTATGAAAACGATTTGAGCTCTCCTGACGCGAAGATCAACCTGGCCCGTCATAATGCGGATCTTCCTCTGGCAAAACTATTACCAGGTATAAACCATTTGCTAAACCAGGATGGAGAGGCCTGGTTACTTCTTCCTTATAAAAGAAATATGGAGATCAGGCAAATGCTGATCGGGAATGATATGTTCCCTGTTAAAATAATCCTTATAAGAAACTCGTTAAATCATGATTATTTCAGAATCATATTGAATATTAAGAAAGGAAAGGGGACATCAGCAGAAACCCGTATCGATGAATTCACTATTTATGAACCGAACGGCAGTTATACAATGGCATTTGAGTCGTTGCTTCGACCTTACTATCTGCGTCTTTAGTTAACTTCACAGGATAAATAATCATACTAAAATACATTGCCAATCATTCTTGCCATAGAATCCTCCTGCGATGAAACATCAGCTGCTGTTTGTGTGGATGGACGAATTTTGTCTAACCATATAGCCAGTCAGTCCATACATGAAAAATATGGCGGCGTGGTTCCTGAACTCGCTTCCCGTGCACATATGCAACATATCGTTCCTGTCGTGGACCTTTCATTAAAAGAAGCAGGCATCGAATTAGATTCCGTTGATTCAATTGCGTTCACAAGAGCCCCCGGATTGATTGGTTCATTATTGGTAGGAAGTCAGTTTGCAAAATCACTGGCAGCAGCCCTGGACAAACCGCTGATCGCTGTACATCATATGCAGGCTCATGTGCTGGCCAATTTAATTCCGGAACGCAGACCTTCATTTCCATTTTTATGTCTTACAGTAAGCGGGGGACATACACAGATCGTAATATGTCATTCTCCTTCCTCATTAGAAGTGATCGGAGAAACGATCGATGATGCAGCTGGAGAAGCCTTTGATAAATCGGCTAAAATACTGGGCCTTCCTTATCCCGGCGGCCCACTTATCGATAAGTATGCTGCCCAGGGTAATCCGGATCGATTCAAATTTCCTGAGCCTAAGATCGCTGATCTGAATTTTAGTTTTAGCGGACTAAAAACCTCAATTCTGTATTTTCTTCAGAATGCAGGAACAAGTCTTTTATATAAAGAAGAATTTAAAGCCACCGCAGAAGAGCGAAAATTTTTTAATGATCAAAATCTGCCGGATATCTGCGCTTCTATTCAAAGCCGTATTGTCTCTATTCTTCTGAATAAATACCATAAGGCCGCTATTGAAACAGGCATAAAAGATCTTTGTATCGCCGGAGGTGTATCAGCAAACAGTGGTCTTCGCAAAGAATTTAAGGAAATGGGAGAGAAGTATGGCTACAATACATTTATCCCGGATTTTGAATACTGCACTGATAATGCCGGCATGATCGCAATAACAGCCTACTATAAATTTCTTGCAAAAGATTTTGTGGGTCTCGATGTGGATGTATCGGCTCGTGGAAAATTTTAAATCAAATTTTATTTGCTTCTGATGGCTTCTACCGGATCCATTCGGGCTGCTTGTCTCGCAGGAATAAAACCAGCCAGCACGCCTACGAAAATACAAACGCCAATGGCCAGGATCACATTGGAACTTGAAATATATACTGGGAAGTCAAGCAGGTTAGTAAGCACCTGTGTAAGAAGAAATACCAGTGTCAAACCAATAAGGCCACCAATAATGCAAAGAAAAGCAGACTCCAGAAGGAATTCTATCAGAATAATATGACTTTTTGCACCAATAGCTTTTTTCAATCCGATCTGGTTGGTTCTTTCCCTTACTGATACAAACATGATATTGGCCACACCAAACATCCCAACGATCAGTGATAGGGCGGCAATGGCCCATCCACCAATATTCAGACTTACAAAAGCTGAACCAATCGCATCGCTGAAATCATTTATATCATTTAATGCAAAATCCTCTTCTTTAGTAGGAGATAATTTATGAATCGCTCTCATGGTTCCCATCAGATCATTCTTCAGCGCCTTGCTATTCATATTATCCATTCCCTGAACCATAATTACCGGATCAGCTTTTTTCTCATCCATTAGGTTGCGGGCATATCGGTAAGAGGTAAAAATACTCTGGTCATATTGCCATCCACCGATCATCGTCTTCCCTTGCTTTTTGATCACTCCCGTAATAGTTATTTTCCTTTCCCTAACCGTTACTATTTTTCCGACAGCATATTCAGCTGTCCCGAATAATTTTTCAGCTACTTCATTTCCCATTACTCCCACCGGAGCACCATTTGAAAACTCAGACTCCGAAAGGAAACGACCATACATGATCTGGATAACCTGGATCTCCGGAAACTCTTCATTAATACCATAAAGATTTACTCCAGATACTTTATTATCATTGTAAATTACTTCTCCTGAGGTGCTGATCTTAAAACCCACATATTTTGCACCAGGGGTCCTTTCCTTGATCTGTTTTACCTCACTGAATTTTGGCGAAGGGCGATTTACATATTTCCACCAGGCATTACCTGGACCGCCCGTATAATCCCATTTATCTACGAAGATGGTATTGTTGCCCAGCGATTTTACTTCATTCTGAATATTTTGTTCCAAACTGTTTACTGTGGCCAATACGCCTATAATGCAGAAAATGCCAATAGTTACCCCAAAAAGGGAGAGAAAAGTGCGAAGTTTATTTTTCCATAATTCAAGCAGAGCCATAACAAAACTACTCCCGACTATCTCCATGGATCTGCGAATCATGACACAAAGGTAAGGAGCCCGAGTTTGTTATCGGGAACTGACTCTTAACCCGTATTTTTGCGCGCATTTTACTATGAAATATCACAACGAAATAATCAGGCGCAGAACCTTTGCCATCATCTCTCACCCTGACGCAGGTAAGACCACGCTGACCGAAAAATTCCTTCTGTTTGGCGGAGCTATTCAGGTGGCTGGCGCCGTTAAAAGTAATAAGATCAAAAAGCACGCAACCAGCGACTTTATGGAGATCGAAAGGCAAAGAGGCATTTCGGTGGCTACCTCCGTAATGAGCTTTGAATACCGTACCATCCTGATCAACCTGCTGGATACACCCGGTCACAAGGATTTTGCTGAAGACACGTATCGAACACTGACTGCCGTGGATTCTGTTATCCTGGTTTTGGATTCAGTAAATGGGGTAGAGGAACAAACCCGGAGGCTGATGGAAGTATGTCGTATGCGCGATACACCTGTGATCGTTTTTGTGAATAAAATGGACCGTGATGGTAAGAACCGATTTGAAATTCTGGAAGAAATAGAAAATGAATTAAAAATTGCCCTTCACCCTATGACATGGCCGATCAATAGCGGAAAAGAATTCAAGGGGGTTTATAATCTGCATAATAAAAATCTGCGTCTTTTTACTGCGAATACCAAGGCAATTGAAGATGATGTGATCGCGATCGATGATTTGAATACAGAATTACTTGATAAAAAACTAGGAGAAAAAGACGCCAAACAGTTAAGAGAAGATGTGGAACTGGTTGATGGCGTACATGGCCAGCTAAATGTAGAAGAATATCTTTCAGGAAGAGTGGCCCCTGTATTTTTCGGTTCAGCCATTAATAATTTTGGTGTAAAGGAAATGCTTGATACGTTCATAACCATTGCGCCTACTCCAAGAAGTCGTGAGACCACTGCCAGAAAAGTGGATGTTGAAGAAGATAAGCTCAGCGGATTTATTTTTAAGATACACGCCAACCTGGATCCAAAACACAGGGATCGTATCGCATTTTTAAGAGTATGCTCAGGCAAATTTGAACGGAATAAATATTTTCATCACGTAAGGCTTGATAAAGAAGTTCGATTCAGTAATCCATACTCTTTCATGGCCCGCGATAAAAGTATTATTGAAGATGCCTATGCTGGTGATGTAGTTGGACTTTTCGACACCGGCAATTTTAAAATTGGTGATACACTTACGGAAGGCGAGGATTTTTATTTTACCGGTATCCCTTCTTTTTCTCCAGAGATATTTAAGGAAGTAGTGAATAAGGATCCGATGAAGACCAAACAACTGGAAAAAGGACTTATGCAGTTGACTGACGAAGGAGTGGCCCAGTTGTTCACCCAGTTTGGCGGAAACAAAAAGATCATTGGTTGTGTGGGCGAACTGCAGTTTGAAGTGATTCAATATCGTTTATTACACGAATACGGTGCCTCTGTTCAATTCAATACGCTTCCATTTTATAAGGCCTGCTGGCTTACCAGCGATGAACCGATGAAACTTCTGGATTTTTCCCGTTTCAAGCAGGCCAATATTGCAGAGGATAAAGATAAGCATATGGTTTTCCTGGCGCAGAGTGAATGGTTCCTGAATACGGAAAGAACAAATAACCCGGCAATTAAATTTCACTTTACATCTGAGATTCATAAGGAAAGCTAATGATCATTTTTTCTACTCCGCGATTATTGATTCGAAGGTTTACACAACTTGACAAGGATGCTTATTTCAATATCAGCGGATCAGATGAAGTGATGAAGTATATCCGTCCGGCAAGTACTAAAGATGAAAATGACCTGTTCATTGTAAATGTGATCGAAGATTATAAAAAGATTCCTGGACGGGGACGATGGGCGGTAGTAGAAAGAGTTACAAATAAACTGATCGGTTCTTTTGCCATTATTCCTATTCCCTCCCAACCTGAAAAAACGCAGTTAGGCTATGCACTGATCCCTTCAGAGTGGGGTAAAGGTCTTGCTTCCGAACTCGCAAAAGCAGGCCTGGACTGGTTTTTAACCAATGACCCTGAACCTGTGATCTATGGTGTTACAGAAATACCAAATATTCCTTCTCAAAAAGTTTTATTGAAAGCAGGATTTAAATCCGATGGTTCTTTTATTGATGGAGGAAAAGAACTACTGATATTTAAGGCAGAACGTTTTTGATCCGTAATTTAAAAATCAAAAAAGATCCATCCCTGTATAATTATGCGGTGATATTTTTTTCAATTCTTTCTTGATTCTATCGCTAACCTTCAGTTTATCTATAAAATCGTGGATGGTCTTTTTGTCGATCTTCTTTTTACCCCTTGTCAGATCCTTTAGTGCCTCATATGGCTTGTCAATTTTTTCCCTTCTCAATACGGTTTGGATGGCTTCCGCGATCACCGCCCAGTTCTGATCAAGATCATCATAAATTTTATCCGGGTTCACTACTAATTTTCCAAGACCTTTTTCTATTGAACGAAAAGCGATAATGGTATGGGCGAATGGAACTCCTATATTTCTTAAAACTGTAGAATCAGTAAGATCTCTCTGCAAACGCGAAACAGGCAATTTTCCGGAAAGATGTTCAAGTAAAGCATTTGCTAACCCCAAATTACCTTCTGCATTTTCAAAATCAATAGGGTTCACTTTATGGGGCATGGCTGAAGAACCTACTTCACCTGCTTTAGTACGCTGAGTGAAATATTCCATCGAAACATAGCTCCAGATATCTTTCGAAAAATCGATCAGAATATTATTGATCCTTTTTATACAATCAAAATGCGCAGCCAGATTATCATAATGTTCGATCTGGGTAGTGAATTTCTGACGGTTCAATCCCAGTCGGCTGAGGAATTCATTTCCAAATTTCACCCAATCAGTTTT
>JAYTXP010000009.1:0-2988 GCA_043742885.1 Chitinophagaceae bacterium
GTGTGGTTTATATGGGAAAGGTTGACATGGAAAGGCAGCAACCCAATGTGGACAGAATGATCCTTCTCGGAGCAAAAGTTATTGCGGTCACCTCCGGAAGTCAAACATTGAAAGATGCTACAAATGAAGCAATAAGAGACTGGATTAATAATGCCGATAGCACACACTACATTATCGGTTCGGTTGTTGGGCCACATCCTTATCCTGATCTGGTCGCTAATTTTCAATCTATAATTAGCAAGGAAATCAAACAGCAGTTATTAGAAAAAACAAACAGCGACGCACCAGATTATGTGATTGCGTGTGTAGGCGGAGGAAGTAATGCGGCGGGAGCATTCTTCCATTTCATGGATGATGAAAACGTAAAGCTGATAGCTGCTGAAGCTGCAGGAAAAGGATTGATAAGCGGCTATTCGGCAGCTACTACCGCTTTAGGAACAACAGGAATTCTTCACGGAAGTAAAACACTTTTGATGCAAAATTCCGATGGACAAGTGGTAGAACCCTATTCAATTTCTGCTGGTCTGGATTACCCCGGGATTGGGCCCATACACGCCTATTTGTATGAGACTAAAAGATCTCAATCAGTTTATATTACAGATACGGAAGCGTTGAATGCAGGAGTTGAGCTGAGTAAAACCGAGGGCATTATTCCGGCCCTGGAATCTGCACACGCCCTGGCTGTATTAGGTAAGCTTGAATTCAGTGAGGAGGAAGTTATTGTAATTTGTCTCTCAGGCAGGGGAGATAAAGATATGGCAGCTTACTCATCATTCCTCCAGGTTGAACGGCATAGAATGGATTATCACCAGGCGTTTTGTTCTTTCTAAAAAAACGATATGAAAAACAGGATTACTGAATTGTTCACCCGGAAAACAGAGAAAATATTATCGATTTTTTTTACAGCAGGCTATCCGGCTTTACATGATACACTGAAAATTGCAGCGCTGCTTGAGAAAAGCGGGGCAGATATGATCGAGATAGGAATTCCCTTTTCTGATCCCATCGCCGACGGGCCTGTCATTCAAAAAAGCAGCCATAAAGCCATCGCAAATGGAATGACGCTTGGGTTGTTATTTGACCAGCTAAAAGGCCTCAGAAATAAAATAAACATACCGGTTATATTGATGGGATATTTAAATCCGGTCTACCAGTTTGGAATGGAAAAGTTTATTGAACACTGTTCCGGGTGCGGAATTGATGGCGTGATCATTCCTGATCTTCCGCCGGAAGTTTATGCACAGCAGTATAAATCATTATTTGAAAAAAATAACTTATCAAATATTTTCCTGGTAACACCTCAAACAACTGAATCCAGGCTAAAATATATTGACTCCATCAGCAATGGATTTATTTATTTAGTTTCTTCAGCCAGTACAACAGGATCATTGGTTGAATTTGAAATTCAAAACTATCAAAGGCTAAAGGAAGCAAATCTTAAAAATCCTATGCTGCTTGGTTTCGGAATTTCTGATAAACAAAGCTTTGTAAAAGCATCCGAATCCACCTCGGGAGTTATCATCGGTAGCGCCTTTATCAAAAGTATTTCAAAAGGAAAGGTTGAAGAACAGGTTCCCTTATTTATCTCATCTATTTTAAATTAGCTATGAAAGATCAGCACATAAATACATTGGAATATGCGAAAGCATTAGATCAGATAGATCCGCTGAAAAACTACAGAGATCAATTTCTGTTTCCCAAAAAAGATGGAGAAAGAATTATTTATTTCTGTGGAAATTCACTTGGGCTTCAACCAAAGAATGCAAAAAGGCAAATAGAAACCGAGCTTGACAAATGGTCTGAATACGGTGTTGAAGGACATTTTTTAACGGAAGAACCGTGGATAAATTATCATTTAAAGTTGAAGGAAGATATGGGCGAAGTAGTTGGTGCAAGTGCAAGTGAAATTGCCATCATGAATACGCTTACAGTAAACATTCATTTGCTGATGGTATCGTTCTATCACCCTACAAAAGGGCGGGATAAGATCATTTGCGAGAAAGGTGCTTTTCCTTCAGACCTTTATGTAATGGCTTCCCAGGCGAGGTTCAGAGGCCTTGATCCGGGGGATGTGATTATTGAATTGGAGCCTCGTGACGGGGAACAAATTCTTAGAGATGAGGATATTATAACTGCAATCAACAAACATTCCCGTGAGCTTGCATTGATATGGATCGGGGGCGTAAACTACTATACCGGGCAGGTTTTTAATATGCAGGAGATTACCAAGGCAGGTCATAAAGCCGGTGCCGTAGTAGGATTCGATTTAGCACATGCCGCCGGTAATGTTGAATTAAATCTGAGTGAATGGAATGTAGACTTTGCATGCTGGTGTACTTATAAATACCTGAACTCAGGCCCGGGTGGGATTGGTGCTGTTTTCATTCATGAAAAACATAGCAATCGCGGAGAATTACAAAGGTTTACGGGATGGTGGGGGAATGATTTGCCAAGCAGGTTTTTAATGAGGAGCGAATTCTCTCCTTCTGCCGGTGCAGATGGCTGGTCATTAAGTACATCCCCTATCTTATTAATGGCACTTTTAAAAACTTCTCTAAATTTATTCAAAGAGATTGGGATGAGAAAGCTAATAGAAAAACGTCTTCTTTTAACAGATTTTCTAAATTTCATTGTGGAGCAAATAGCGGAGAGATTCATAAAGAATTATGAAATATCAGTGCTAACGCCTGAAGGCAATGGCAGGGGCGCTCAGTTGTCTATAACAATTCAAAAACATGGCAAAGAAATATTTAATGGCCTTAAGGAGCAGGGAGTGCTTGCAGACTGGAGAGAACCGGAAGTTATAAGATTAGCACCCGCTCCGCTATATAACTCTTTTGAAGAAGTGTTTTTATTCGGCCAGATATTTCAAAATGTATTAGAACACCAGGTGGCGGGTGGGTTAAGTGCATGAAAAAAAAGGAATTCTATGGCTTACAATGAAAAAATAGCAGCCAGGGTAAGAGAAATCATTGCGGAAATAGAATC
>JAYTXP010000010.1:0-3261 GCA_043742885.1 Chitinophagaceae bacterium
CCTCTCTTTCCTGTATGGCAAAATCATAGGTGCTGACTGAAGGATATCCATTTTTCCATTGTTCAAAACTATTGCCGTTATCAAGACTTACCCATAATCCTCTTTCAGTTCCTGCAAAGATCAGGTTAGGTTGTACAGGGTCCTGTATCATACATAGCGCGTAGCCATTTAATTTTTTTTCATCAACCAGTCGGGTCCATGTCTTTCCATAATCCGCGCTGCGGAAAATATAAGGATTGAAGTCTCCCTGACGATAATCGTTGGCCACAACAAATACTTCTCCGGCATTATAGCTGGAAGCACGGATCTGTGGAATCCAGCATCCATTAGGAAGACCAGGTATTTTCCCTTTGAATGAGGTCCATGTAGCCCCACCATCTCTTGTCAATTGTACAATACCATCATCAGTTCCGATCCATATTGTTCCTTTTTCTTTTGGTGAAGGAGCGATGGTTAGAATTGTGCAATGGGTTTCCGCACCGGTTACATCCATAGTGAGTCCGCCAGTAATTTTATAGGCCGCGATCAAGGCAGTATCGTTGCTGGTCAGATCGGGAGATATAGGTTGCCAGCTATTGCCACCGCTGCTGCTTTTATGCAGGAACTGAGAGCCATAATAAATAGTATTCTTATCAAAAGGATCCTGAGCCAGGGCAGCATTCCAGTTGAATCTGAATTTTACAGATGGATCGGTTTCTGGTGGACGAATAAACCAGGATTCACCGGTCTTCCAGTTTGACTTACTCAAAAAACCTCCCTGGCCCATAGTATAGACCCATGAAGGATCAGTAGCATCAGGCATTACATCGAAACCATCACCGCCACTTACATTTTCCCAAACGGTATTGCGCATTCCTCCGAACATAAAGGTATATGCGGGTCCATGCCAAGAACCATTATCCTGCATACCGCCCATAATATGATAAGGCATTTCATTATCTACATTCACGTGATAGAATTGCCCCACCGGAATTTTTTCATCAAAGGCCCAGGTCTTTCCATGATCACGGGTAATACCCATTCCGCCATCATTCCCATCAATCATAAAATTTGGATCTTCCGGATTGATCCACCAGGCATGGTTGTCTACGTGAATACCCGGGAGAAAATGATTGGTGCTAAATGTTTTTCCGCCGTCTTCGCTTACGGTAACATTAGAATGGATATCATAAATACGATTCTCATTTTTTGGATCCACATAAATTTCCTGATAATAAAAAGGCCGGTCAGAGATCTGCGCCGGATCACTGTTTATCAAGGTCCAGTTCAGGCCACCATCATCACTGCGATAAAAACCATTTTTAGTTGCTTCTATTTTAGCATAAACGCGGGAAGGCATGCTGCGGGAGATGGCTACTCCTATTCTTCCCAGAGGTCCATCAGGAAATCCTTCTTCTTTGCCCATCTTTTTCCAATTCTTTCCACCATCCATAGTAATATATAATCCACTTCCCGCTCCACCACTTTTCAGTTCCCAGGGTTTGCGACGAAACTGCCACATGGAAGCGATTAGTTTATTTGGATTGGATGGATCCATTACCAGATCAGAACAACCTGTGGAATCATTTACATATAAAATTTTGGTCCAGGTATCACCGCCGTCGGTAGTTTTGAATACGCCACGATCAGGATGCTCACCATAAGGATTTCCTATAGAAGCAGCATAAACAGTATTGGGGGTGGTTGGATCAATGACGATACGATGGATACAAATGGTTTTTTCCAGTCCCATTTTTTTCCAGGTCTTACCGGCATCCATTGATTTATAAATGCCCTCTCCCAGGTTCAATGAATTACGAGGATTTCCTTCGCCGGTGCCCACCCATACTACACTTGGGTTGCTTTGTTGAATAGCGATTGAACCAATATTTTGAATAGGCTGTTCATCAAATACCGGCGACCAGCTCATAGTGCCATTTGTAGTTTTCCATACACCACCAGAAGCAGAGCCTACATAGATGGTATTAGGGTCTTTCACAATGGCATCAATGGCCGTGATACGACCGCTCATACTGGAAGGGCCGATATTCCTCGGGGTCCAGTTTTTGAATTGATCGAGTTTGGCTTTTTGTGCAAATGTAGTAGGGGTAATAAATAAAATGGCCAGTGAGGCAGTGATAAATGATCTCATAGCAGTTATTTGTGAGGGGAATTTACGGAAAAAATAGCTTCGGCTTATTCTCCACATTCTTATCCGGCTTCAGTGTAACCTTAATATAAGCATTCAGGTTGATATACTTTCTTGCCGCGTCCTGTATTGTTTTTGAATCGAGATCTTCGATCTGCTTTTTGCGTGAAAGAATATTCTTTGGATCATTATCATTGTAAAAAGCATCGTAAAGACTACTCATCCAGTAACCGTTTTGCTTAATATCTACTTCCAGTCTGCGCGTCTGCTGTTCTTTTACTTTTTCAATATCTTCTTTTGATACGCCAGCATTGACGATCTTCTTCAATTCATCAATGGCGGCCAGGCTTAGTGTATCTACATTTTCAGGAGCGCATGGAAAAGAAATATTGAAACTATAATAACTGTAAGGGATCTTGGCCATAGCGCCAGAAGCACTAACACCATAGACGCCGCCTTTTTCTTCACGAAGTTTTTCAACGAGCTTGATATCCATTACCTCCCCCAAACAACGCAGGGCGTAAGCGTCTTTTCCATCATATTTTACAGGCGCGGTAAAAAGAATGTTCACAAAACTCTTAGGATCGGAGCCTTTGGTCACAATGGAATCTACCATGCCTAAAGGAGGGCGAATACCCAGGTCACGGAAGCTTTCCTTGATTGGCTTAAATGGAAGGCTGCCGATATATTTTTCGATCAGAGGTCGAATAGTTTCTTCATTGAAAGCGCCGACAAAAACAAAAGTGAATTCTCCTGCGTTGGCGAATCTTTCTTTATAAAAAGAAATGGCGCGGTTCAGATCGATCTTATCAAAATCTGCCGGGGTAGGCAACTGGCCTCCGCGCAAATTATTTTGAGTCATGATCTTTTGCAATTGGCCGGCGAAAAAATATTCCGGATCAGCGGCTACGTTTGCATATACCTGCTTCTGTCTAATTTTATAAGATTCAAACGCGTCTTTGTCCTTACGGGGAGAAGTGAAATATAAATTGATCAGCTGCAGCAGGGTTTCCGTTTCTTTTGGAATGGTGGACCCGATCAAATATTCATTATAAATACCAATTCCGGGAGAGAGGCTGGTGCTTTTTCCTTTCAGCATATTAGACAGATCTATAGCGGAGAAATTACTGACA
>JAYTXP010000011.1:0-4357 GCA_043742885.1 Chitinophagaceae bacterium
AGCTGCTGGAGCAAAAAGAGCCCTCTTGCTTCCGGTAGGAGGAGCGTTTCATTCTCCATTTATGGAACCTGCCAAAGCCGAACTGGAAGCTGCCATTCAATCAACAAAATTTCATAATCCCACTTGTGCGATCTATCAGAATGTAGTTGCTAAAGGGGTGATGGATAAGGATGAGATAAAACAAAATCTGATCGAACAGCTTACCGGTGCGGTGCGCTGGACACAGTCGGTCACTGCCATGGTAGCAGATGGCGCATATAAATTTACTGAGGCGGGTCCTGGTAAAGTATTATCTGGCCTGATAGCGAAGGTCTTTAAAACTGCCGAAGTAGAAAACGTTAACTAGTAATATTAAAGGTGCAGTTCACCCATTCCGGATCAAAATTCGCGTTGAATTTTTTATAAAAATTAATGGCCGGTTCATTCCATTCCAGCACCTGCCATATTATACGGTTTAATTTTTTTTCTTTCGCTTCCCTTATCAATTCTTCAAATAATAATTTGCCGATCCCTTTTCCACGAGCAGCTTCCGTTACTAAAATATCTTCGAGATACATGGCCTGCCCTTTCCAGGTAGAATAGCGAATATAATAAAGTGCGAATCCTAGTATAACTCCATTTTCTTCGGCTTCAAAGGCCCACCAGACCGGCTTTTCACCAAAACCGGAGTCTTCAAAATGTTGCAATGTTACTGTGACTTCCTCAGGAGCTTTTTCATAAACGGCCAGTTCATTTATCAATTCAAGAAGGCGGGGACAATCTTGTTTTATGGCGCGACGAATGGTCATCGTGAACTAATTGATTTATTTTTTATGAAAGGGCCTGATCGAGGTCTTTGAATATGTCGGCAATATTCTCAATGCCCACATTCATTCGAATCAGTCCATCGGTGATACCATATTTTTCTCTTTCTTCTTTTGATACGCCATAGTGAGTCATGGAGGCTGGATGGGATAATAATGTATCCACTGTTCCTAATGAAACAGTTCGTACACACATCATAAGTTTATTCATGAACTTTATGCCAGCACCTAATCCATCTTTTAATTCAAAACTCAGCATAGGACCGGGATGTCGCATTTGTTTCATCGCGATCGGATGATCAGGATGTGAGGATAATCCGGCATAATTCACTTTGCCAATAGCTTTATGTCCTTCAAGGAAATTCGCTACATCCATAGCATTCTGACAATGTCTTTCCATTCTCAACTCAAGTGTTTTTATTCCCTGTATCAGCAAAAAGGCATCGAAGGCATTTGAATTTCCGCCCAACAGACGGTGAAATTTTATTATTTTTTCTTTAAAGAAATCATCATTTTTACCAATAAGGATACCACCGATGGCAGTACCATGTCCGTTCAGAAATTTTGTGGTGGAATGCATTACGAAATCGGCGCCCAGTGCAAAGGGCTGTTGTAAATAGGGGGTTGCGAATGTGTTATCAACCGCCACCATACAATCATATTTTTTGGCCAGCGCGCAGAGGGCTTCTATGTCCACACATTGGATGGTAGGATTAGCGGGAGTCTCCAGATAGATCAATCTGATATCTTTATACTTCTTCAGACAATCTTCAGCTATTTGCAGATCACGAAGGTCCATGATCGTGGAACCGATCTGCAGATCAGAAAGTACACGATTCATCAATTCATTCGTGCCTCCATAGAGTCCGAAATGAGTCAATAATTTTTCTCCTGGTTTTAATACTGATAGCAGCAAAGTTGAAATGGCCGCCATCCCTGAAGCATGAAGCAGGCCTTTCAGTTCAAGCCCGGTACCAAAACTTTCCAGTGCTTCAATTTTTTGTTCCGCATCCTGTATGGTGGGATTACCCCAGCGGCTGTAAATGAATCCTTTTTCTTCTCCTGAAAAACGTCGCATGCCTTGTTCAGCCGTATCAAAAACAAATGTGCTGCTGGCATAAATTGGGGTTTGATGTGCGTGGTTGGAATCGGATTCTTTTCCGCCATGTACCGCGATCGAACTCCAGCCGGAGGGTTTAAAATTTTTGTCCATATTATCAGTGTTAATACCGAAATTTAGTTCAGCTTTCCGTGGTCAAATGTAATTGAAATCTATTTCAAACCCGGTTGGCAAATTAACCATGAAAGAACAGATCGCTTCCTATGCCGCATTCAATCTATGGGCCAATCAACTAATAATTTCAGCGGTGAACCAACTGGCTTCGGATAAGCAGGAGGAGCAAGTTATTTCCAGCTTCAATAGTATTCATTCCACGCTGTTGCATATTTGGAATGCGGAATCTATCTGGTATCAACGGGTTAAATTGCAGGAGAGAATTATCATGCCAATGGATCATTTTAAAGGTGATACCTCTGAACTGGGTCAGATGCTTCTGCAGCAAAGTAAATTATGGTCCGATTGGGCCGGGACTGCCAGTGAAGCGGCTCTTGATCATGTGTTTCAGTATTACAATTCCAAGAAGGAATATTTTAAACAACCGGTATGGCAGGTGATGATGCATGTATTCAATCATGGCACTTATCATCGTGGGCAACTGGTAACCATGCTCAGGCAATTGGGAGTTGAGAAGATCCCACAAACTGACTTTATTATTTTTATCAGGAAGAAATGATTAATTATTAATCATTATTAATCAATATGCCCATTTTACCAGCGTAGCACCCCAGGTAAATCCACCTCCAAAAGCAGCCAGCACGATATTATCTCCTTTATTGAGTTGATTCTTCCATTGATAAAGGCAAAGTGGAATGGTAGCCGCTGTAGTGTTACCATATTTCTGAATATTGATCATCACTTTTTCTTTAGGAAGTCCCATACGACTGGCTGTGGCATCAATGATGCGCATATTGGCCTGGTGAGGAACCAGCCAGGCGATATCATCTCCGGTAAGATTATTTTTTTCGAGTAATTCAGCGCTTATATCGGCCATTCCTTTCACTGCAAATTTAAAAACAGAAGGTCCTTCCTGGAATGCGTAATGCTCTTTGTTCATCACGGTTTCTACAGTAGCCGGTCTTTTCGATCCACCAGCCTTCATGTATAAATAATCAGCCCCGCTACCATCTGTACGAAGAAGACTATCAAGCACACCATATCCTTCTGTGTTCGGTTCCAGCAATACGGCTCCGGCAGCGTCACCAAAAAGTATACAGGTATTTCTATCGGAATAATCAACAATGGAAGTCATGTTATCTGCTCCGCAAACGATCACTTTTTTATATCGACCGCTTTCGATCAGGGCGGTTCCGGTAGTCAGGGCAAATAAAAATCCGGAACAGGCAGCTTCCAGATCAAAACCCCAGGCATTTTTTGCCCCCAGACGATGGCAGACAATATTTGCCGTTGCGGGGAAAACCATATCAGGGGTAACTGTTGCAATGATAACGCAATCGATCTCTTCAGCGCTGATCCCTCTTTTATCAAGCAATACCTGAATAGCGGGTACGGCCAGGTCGGAGGTAGCTTTTCCTTCTCCTTTTAATATTCTTCTTTCAGAAATACCCGTGCGGGTTCTGATCCATTCATCATTAGTATCCACCATTTTCTCCAGATCAAAATTCGTCAATATATCTGGTGGTGTATAGCCACCTACTGCGGTAATGGCGGCAGTGATCTTTTTGGTCATGTAAGGGATATTTGAAGGGCAAATATACAAATTCCATTTTCCATGATTACTGTCAGTTATCAGATGAGTTGAAGGTCAATAGCTATCGTCAATTTCACTATTTTCGCAAATATGATCGCTTATCTGAAGGGTGACTTTGTTCACAAGAGTCCGGCAATGGTGCAGGTGGAAGTTAATGGGGTAGGATATGAAGTGCAGATCAGTCTTCATACCTATTCAAAGATCCAGCATCTGGACAAAGGGACCCTGCTTACTTACCTGCTGATCCGTGAAGATGCGCATATGCTTTTCGGCTTTCATGATCTGGCGGAAAAAGAGATGTTTTTGCACCTGTTCAGCGTTTCTGGTATTGGAGCTTCCACGGCCAGGGTCATACTGTCTTATATGAAACCTGACGAATTGGCAAGAGCCATTGTGCAGGGCGAAACAAAAGTTCTTGAAGGCATTAAAGGAATAGGAAAAAAGACAGCCGAAAGAATGGTTTTGGAACTTCGCGATAAGCTTGCAAAACACCCCCTTGATTCAAATAATTCGCCAATGAAAAACAATAGTTTGCATCAGGATGCGTTAAATGCCTTGACTGGTCTGGGCATAAACAGACAGGCTGCCGGACAAGCCCTTGAAAAAGTGGTGGCAGCTAATCCTGATTCGCCTGTGGAAGACCTGATCAAATTAGTCCTACGTACCCTCTAATCCCGTATTTTTCAGGAAACCAATTGAAGACTTTAAACCTTGAACCTTACGACT
>JAYTXP010000012.1:0-1654 GCA_043742885.1 Chitinophagaceae bacterium
CATCGGTACGGTTACGGATATGCATTACTCCAATATCTGTACAGCCAATTTTTCCAAAAGCATCAAGATAATTGTCCCCTACTTCCTGCGGGATCATGCTTGCAGTTGTAATTACTTCGATACGTGTAGTGGGGCCGCCGGTTTCCTCCACGATTCGCCTAAGTATGCCTAATTCAAAAAAATTAAGATTATTACGCTGAATAACGCCCGTTTCAAGATTTGTACCTTTATCTTCCGCACCACCAATCGCCAGCAGTTTTCCCATTACAGATAGCATTCACTCTTTTTTGTGATTAACGCAAAATTAAAGGAAATCGTATCCAACGGAACTATGCTAATTACTAAGAGATGTTAATTACTTCCAGTTTCGAGTTTCGAGTTTTTTAGATCTGAACCCCTTAAGCCAATTTTTAGATCAATTATTTTGAAAGAATATGATTTGAACATAAAGCAATTCGCTCCAAATATTTCCCCACCTAATTGAAAAAACTCGAAACTCAAAACTCGAAACTCAAAACTATTCACTAATTTCCAATCATTAAACTGGTTAAAAATACATATGAGATTAATTGAGATAAAAGCAATGAGAGGCCCTAACTACTGGAGCATAAGAAGGAATAAGCTTATACAGATGAAGATTGACCTTGAGGAAATGGAACTTCGGCCAACGAATGAGATCCCGGGTTTTAAAGAAAGAATAGAGAAATTATTACCAACTTTATTTGATCACAGATGCAGTGAAGGTGTTCCCGGTGGTTTTTTCATGCGAGTGGAGGAAGGAACATGGATGGGACATGTAATTGAACACATTGCACTGGAAATACAAACCCTTGCAGGTATGGATACAGGGTTTGGCAGAACACGCGGTACCGGAAACACAGGTGAGTATTTTGTTGTATTTGATTATATAGAAGAAGATGCAGGCGTGTATGCCGCAAAAGCTGCATTCAGAATTGTACTGGCATTAATCAATGATGAATCATACGACCTCGATACAGATATCCAGGAGCTGCGAGAAATACGTGAATCAACTCGTTTAGGGCCTTCTACAGGTTGCATAGTTGATGAAGCTGCAAAAAGAGGTATCCCCTTTATAAGATTGAATAAACAAAGTCTGGTGCAACTGGGATATGGTGTTAATCAGCAACGCATCAGGGCAACTATTGCCGGCACCACCAGTTGCATTGCTGTTGATATTGCAGGAGATAAAGAAGACACTAAGAACCTTCTTGAAGCAGCGGAAATTCCTGTTCCAAGGGGAAGGATCATTCGCAATGAATCGGAATTAAAAGAGGCTATCGACCGCATTGGCTTTCCGGTGGTATTGAAACCTATTAATGGAAATCATGGAAAGGGCGCTACCACCAACATTATTAATTTGGAGCATGCACTTAAAGCAATGGAAGCAGCCCAGTATTACAGCAGGCAGGTGATCTGTGAAAAATACATAACCGGTTTTGATTTCAGGATACTGGTGATCAATAATAAATTTATTTGTGCTGCACTTCGTACACCAGCTGCCGTAACAGGAGACGGAAAGAATACCATTCAATGGCTGATTGATGAAACAAATAAAGATCCACGCAGAGGCTTTGGACACGAAAAAGTACTTACACAGATCAAGGTCGATGACTTTACAATGAAAATGCTGGAG
>JAYTXP010000013.1:0-6961 GCA_043742885.1 Chitinophagaceae bacterium
TCGCGAAGTGATTGCATGGTCTTATTATGTTCCTCAACAGGTACCAGGTAGCTCACCGCTTTTTCTGCGTAGGTATCACAATAACTGCAGGATCTGCAATCGCGGTGGCAATGTCCTTTGTGAAAGAACTCCATGAATCCATCCAATTTCTTATTGTCAATAAATAGATCGAAGCTTTCATTGAATTCCTTCCGATCACGAAGATCACTGAGTTTTGTAACCAGTTTATGTGCTTTGAATAAGTTGATCTTGGAAGGCTGCATAAGGTACTTCAATCCTTTCCAATAGAATTTATCATTGTTGTAGATGATATATTTTGAAAGACCATGGATCAGATCCATCATATTACCCTCATAACTTCGTTGGGTATAGGCCTTCACAATTCTAGCCAGAGCGTCGGTGGTCATACTTCTTTCCACCAGCTTGATATTATCCACTCCAGCTTCTTCATAGTAATGAATGTCTTCCGGCCTGATAAATGCGGAGCGAAGGATCTCTACAGGATTTGACAATAATTTTTCTGCGCAGGAAAATAAATAATAATCAAAACTGAAATTATCATTTACATGACCTTTTTGAGAAGCGTGTGCATTGTAGTTGCCATGCAGGGTGACCATCGGGCATTTATTCATGCACATCAGGTTAGCAATGGTCTGGATCTTCAAGCCCGTTGTTTTTTCCTTGATCATACGGATCTCATCGAAATTCTTATTAATATCTACATAGGAGATATTGATTTTATCCGCACCCAGGTCCTGCCAGTAACGGGCTTTTTCAAAATTATCAATGCGCACCTGCACAGAGGCAGAGATGGAAAAATGAGGATAATTTTTCTTGATGATTTCCATGACCATAGGCAATGAAACAGATATTCCATCCACTTCCATATCAGAGAGCCAGTCCAGCAGCTTACGTATTCCGTGGTAACCGGTTTTGGTGATCTCCATATTATCAAAGCAGGTGCCGTTAATCAGGTAATTGAATTGTAAATTTCGTTTGTGTGCTTCCTTTACGAAATCCCGAACTTTTTCTTTACTGACTGATGGTAAGGTAAGTGCAGGACGACCGCCCCCAATGAGATCCTCATTGAGTTTTCCATAAATCTCCTCTGTTTGAGAGAAATCTATTTTCTCGAAATAATCGTCTTCCCAGTTGACGGGGATTGTGAGTTTCATGATTGGGGTATTAGAAGCAATTGATCTTGTTTCCTCTTCAAAGCAAAAGCATTCCCCGAATTTTTTCGATGATCGGGGTCATTTGTAAGCCTGAGAATTATTCATTTTTCGTTGAAATAGTAGTAGAGTTGCGTGCCCACATTCATCATATCCACAGATTGAGGTTGTTTTTTTGGCTCGAATGCATACAGACCGCAGGGCTCTCCATGACCGTCTAGGTCGATCGTTATATTCTTTCCATCCTCTCGGGTAAACCTTAGAAACCGGTACTGGCGGGCCTCATAAACACGAACCTGTTTCCATTGTACAGCCAGTTCAATATGTGAAACCTTGAACTGATTATCGTATTCGTGCATGGTGGCTTCAAAAACGCCGGGGTCCATAACCGCTTCGATCTTTTTCAGTTGCAGGGAATCGGGAAAATAAAATACAGCGGAACGACCGTTGATAAAAAGAGTATCCTGAAAACTTGAGCCGGGCTTAATGATTCCTGATCTTTTTTTGGGGAGGGTATCAGTTTGTACGGCAGGGGTTCTGCCAGGCGTACCTGCGCAGGAAAACTGCTGAAGGAGAATGAGGAAAAAAATACCAGAAAGAAGGCCTGATGATTTCATACGCAAATATAAAAAAGCCCCGGATCCTGATCCGGGGCCTTATAAAAACTGCTTATAATTAATAATTCCAGAGGCGGGTGATGTTGAACCCAATCAGGAATTTACCACCCTCAACCTTCGTACCGGCAACATCTGTATACTTGAACGGACTGTTCGAGTTGAACATATTGTTGATAGAAGGATTCAGGTAATAATAATTGCTGAAGAACAGCTGGAAAGAGTGGCTGCTTGTATTGAATTCAACTCCCAGTGAAAGATTGGGGTTGGGATTACTTGATGGATGCCTGGTGATAGGCTGATCGTAGTTGAACATAATAGAAGTAACATTTGTCAGCTTATATCGGGCGGATACGGCTATTGCAAAATGTTCATTCTTCATAGATTTTTCTACTTTCAGTGTAGAGTCATTCAGCTTAACGAAGTAACCATTCACTACATTATGGTGAGAAAGACTTGGAGCAACCTGCAGAGACAATTTATCAGTAATCTTTCTGGCAATCAGCAATTGATGGAAATAAGTAAAACGATCGCTACTATATCGGTATATTTCCTTGTTAGGGTCTTTTTTGGTATTAAAGGCCGCGTTCACATAGTAACTGATGCTGACAGGATATTTACCCTTGGTTTGGGTGATAATGGAATATTTCAAACTTCCATCCCACATAGGGCCATCTATAGAAGAAGTGGTGGAATAAGGAATGACAGCTGCGGTGGTCTTGGTGAATCCAAGTCCCACGTTTAGTTTGTTAATTGGAACATAGCTGAATCCGATTCTGATATTTGATGGAGCGAAGAAGCCCCAGAAATCAGAGTAGCCGTTTTTCCAGGTACCAAAACGGTGCTGAATATCCATCTCAAAAGTCTTTTTGATGGGGACCATGACGGTCTGGTTATCCGCGATCCAAACACTCTGGAACGTGTTCTTTACGGGTTTCACTTTAGCTTTTGGAGCGAGCTCGGTAGAATCCTGAGCCGATACGGCCAGGGAGATGAACAAGGCGCCGAGAACCAATCCAGCTGCTTTATTTAAATAGCGTTTCATTTGATTTTTTTTAAGTCAGTTAATTGTTAGGCGCACCATTCCTGATCCAGTCGTATACTTTCTGTTTATTAGAAGCAGAAGGCAGGTATTGGGCCATCTCTCCATATACCGCTTTATAAAGTATACTCAGCTTTGGAAATGTAGTGTTGACGAAACCGCCACCCGTGATCTCGTTGTACGATACAGCAATAGTCATATAGGGCTTGTGAGATCCGCTTACATGGCAACCTGCGATGGCGCAGTTTGTCTGAAACAAAGGAGCCAGGTCGGCAGAGAAACTTACTTGTTGAGGGGGACCATCCGGGTCAGCAGCCAGTACGGGTTTGATCACATCCTTATAACATCCGGTAAGTCCAAATACCAGTGCGATCATCAACCCTGTTTTTAATATTAACCTTTTCATTTTGTTGAAATTTTTAGATGATCGATCACTTGTTATTGAAATTCATGTTGCACTCGATATCAATATTGTCGGAAATACTGGTGCTGGTTATTCCGAAGTCACGGCAGTTAAGGCTGAAAGTCAATTTGAATCCAAACACTGAGTAAGCGGCGGCTGTACCGAATTGTACCCTTGCTCTTCTTATATACTGAAGTTTACCAATAATTGTTTTGGTAAGCGGAGCGGACAGTTTACCCTGATAGGTTAGGGACAGTGTTACGATATAACCATTACTGGCTGGATCGAATTCCACTTTGGTACTTTTAATTTTCGCGAGGTTAGGATAGTTCAGCATCTGAACACCTGGCTCAAGCGCGGTAGTGCCCATACCAGCAACATTACAACCCTGGTCGCGACCTGGTTCACCAGTGTTGGAGGTATTGATCTGTACATAACCGTTGATATAAATTTTAGAAGGATCATTCTCATAGAAAGCCCAGCTGCTGTCCATCAAAGGCTGAACATTTGAGGCTACATTATAGCGGAGCGCTTTGGCATCGGTCACTTCATGCATACCAAATTGATTGAAACGACCGGTCAGCAGACCAGCTGCGCCTACATATTTTGTCTCCCACATACAATTCGAGTGAACTTTGTCTAATTTCCACATGCTGGTATCTCCGGCAGTCATTGTACCGGGAAGCAATATGTCTGTACCACGCGAAGCAGCAAAAGGTTGAGTGAGCTGAACTGGTACGATCAGGTTGTTATCACGAGTGCAACTTACAATATACCCCGCCCCGCTGATTAAAAGGACCAGGATGAAAATGGATCTGTTACTTAGCAGTTTCATAAAAAATAATTTGATGTTAATAATATTATTAACACTGTAAAAATATTTGCAAAGCATTCCTTGAATAATGATGGTCATCACCATAGGTAATGAGAAGTATCAATCCAGAAGTATAAACACAGGACATCGATGACTGCTATTTGTCATATATGGCAATCAAAATTCTATATGGTGCTTAGAGACAGTTAATAATCAACATGACTGTAGTCATGATATTGGCAAACCTTTGTCATGCAATTGTCAAAACAATATGAATGTTTTTAACCATTAAATGGGTAAGGATGGAACCACCCGCTAATAGCCAGCCCGATATTAGAATTTGAAGAGAGACTAAGATTTTAACGATTGCCTAAATGAAAAAGACCGCAGTTGCGGTCCTTTTCTGTTTTATTGTTTAATACAAGCAGATTATCCCATTTCTTCAAAATTGCCCGTCTCCTTATTCTTCCTCACTTTATTAGCATGAAAATAACGGCCATTCATTGCGATATATACTCCGACTGGAAGAGTTTGTGCAAAGGCTAGCGCGCTGCCCAGGTTAAAGAGTCCATCTGAGCTACCAAATTTTATCGGGATCATTGCACCTGTAAGTACGATCGTTTTATCCTTCACTTTATCTGCAAGCATAGAGGCCGTAATAGCCATCGTATCCGTGCCATGCGTGATCACGATCTTCGACTCTTCACATGTATTACATTGATGCGCGATCAGATCCCGGTCCTGCTCACTCATGTCCAGGCTATCGATCATCATAAGTGTACGGGAAACTACCGGAACACGGCTCCTTCCCAATTGTAAAAGATCGGCCAGATGCGAATCCTTGAAATATAACTGCCCGTTGAGCTCGTTGTATTCTTTATCGAAAGTACCGCCGGTGATGAATATTCGGATCGACATTTTGGAATGTTTAGGTGGTTGAGAAAGTTGAGAATGTTGAGATCCACATGGAATAAAGTTAAGAGTTTATCTATGTCGGCTGGATTGATATTTCTCCTGCACAACCTGCTCCATGGTTTTTCCATATACTTTACTTTCTATCCATGATATAATATCGAGGTAAGCGAAGGAACGGGTTTGAAAACGATTTTTTTCCAGGTGCTTGATGGTATGCAACAGTTTTTCAAATTCCGGTTTAAGTTGCCTGAGAGAAAGTGACATGGATTGGCGAAGAAAACGGAATATAGCCTCCTCTACACTGGTAAGATTTTGCATTCGGGCCATGAATCGGTAAACAGATTTAGAAAGTGATTCCATAAGCATATCATTACCCAATTCATAATGCGCCATCAGGTGAACCATGCGCGCATAACATTGCAGATCATAACGCAGGTTACTGTTATCATTGATCACCCGTTGCAGATAATCAATAGACCGATTGTAATCACCACTACCAAAATATAGCATGGCAAATTTATAATTCATCACTAATACACGGTGACGATCGAGAAATATATCTTCTTTCGCAAGTTGTATTTCAATTTCCGGTACCATCGGTAAACCCCGGGAAAATGTGCCACGCATGAAATGCTCATTGATTCTGGCAATGCTGATATAAACAAAACATTGTACACGGAAGTTATCATTCTGTTTTACCCTTTCCGTTTCAGAAAATTTTTCGAGATTATTCAGGGCCCCTTCAAACTTGCGGTGATTGCGAAGATCGAAATGCGCATTCAGCAGGTTATGAAGCCCTTTAATATAGTGACCCGTCTCCACCCGAATCATTAATGGCTGTTCCTTAAAAAGATCTACCCATTTACAGGTATAACGATAATACTGAATGAAGTCCTGCCTGATAAAAGCATACCAGGTATAACTTTGATATAAATATAGCCGCTGATAAAAACCAGTCTGCTCATTCATATTATCCGGCAAACTTTCTTTCATGAACTGACGAATATCCTTTTCATCTTCTTCATTTCTCGCATGACCATTCTCTACATACCAGCCATATAGTTTCAGCGCCAGGTTAGAAAGCCGGTTTACTATATCTATGTGATTGCTTACTTCGTTGGATTCAACTTCAAGTACACGGGCTTTTATGCTCATACTACGTGTGATGTGCAGATTCTCGATCCTTTTTTCCAGCGTAAGCAATTGAAGTAAAAAATTATATTTCTGATTTGTTCTTGCGATCTCCTTAGCTCTTTCAATGATGCGTAAACTCTGATGAAACAATCCTTTTTTGTAAAGTATATGTGCGTGATCAAATTGCTCATTTAATTGAAGGTCCAGGCTATCTCCGGATTTTAAAAGACGAAGACTGGCGAGTATTTGTTTATATAAATGGGCTTTCAGATTCGCAAGCTGAGGCTTTGTCGCTTCACCCATTTTTTTAAGCAAAGCATTTTCATCATACTCTTTTTGTTTGTCAAGCAAATCAAAAAGCCGAACGATCTTCAACTCCTCTTTACCGGAACTTCGTTTTATATAAAGTTTAAAATGCCGCTTCTCCGCCTTCTCCATAGAACGGATCAGTTGAAATAATATATCCTGATTGCGGTTGGACATCATACATGTTTTTGGTTGAAACTCTTTACCAGCAAGCCTTTTGACTTTTATTGCTCCGATTAGCCATGGTTAAACGATGTCTAATATGACTTTAACCGGAAGCGGTCACCCATTAATTTCGTTAACGGAAGATGAAGTTGGTGACAGCCTGGAGAATGAGATTCAAAGATAACTATTCTTCCCCCTCAGTTCTACTCTTCAAATTTTTCATATGGCAAGCAATCGTTAGGGTCAGTCCGTTTCTACGGAAGGACCTTTTTTTTGGATGTGTTATAACTCAATATAACTCTAAGCAATCGATTGAGCTAATATAAAAAGTCTACTAATTTAATAGACTAATTATTTTACACGGAGAGGTATACGTGCATTGTTCGTATAAAATGG
>JAYTXP010000014.1:0-42791 GCA_043742885.1 Chitinophagaceae bacterium
TTGTCCCAACTGGTATATAGTTGCCAATTATTTATGCTAACAACTGTTAGTAATGTTTTATTATTCCTTAATTTGCACCGGACCCAGACGATTGCTTGCCTGTCCGAATTTAACTGTGCCACCGGTGACGGTGGCACAGTTATTTAAAATTATAATTACATGAATTTTCAGACCTCCGAACTCACAGAACAAGTAGCACAGACGGCTCGCGATTTTGCTAACCAATATATTCGTCCAAGAGTAATGGAATGGGACGAAACACAGGAATTTCCGGTTGACCTTTTTCATCAAATGGGAAAACTCGGACTTATGGGTGTTTTGGTTCCTGAAAAATATGGCGGAGCGGGCCTCTCTTATTATGAATACAAAGCAGTGATCGAGGAGATCTCTAAAGTTTGTGGTTCCATTGGACTTAGCGTGGCCGCGCATAATTCTTTATGTACCGGGCATCTTTTAGCATTCGGTACAGAAGAACAAAAACAAGAATGGCTGCCGAAACTCGCAACCGGAGAATGGATAGGTGCCTGGGGACTTACTGAAGCTAACACAGGAAGTGACGCGGGCAATATGGCTTGCACCGCAGTTCGTGATGGAGATGATTGGATTCTTAGTGGCACTAAGAACTGGATCACGCATGGTAAATCAGGTAATATTGCTGTCGTGATCTGTCGTACCGGTGAGCCGCGTGCAAAAGATAATTCCACCGCTTTTATTGTTTTAAAAGGAACCCTTGGTTTTTCCGCGGGTAAAAAAGAAAATAAACTGGGCATGCGTGCCAGTGAAACGGCGGAAATGATCTTTGATAATTGCCGTCTTCCGGATGCTAATCGATTAGGAAAAGTGGGAGATGGATTTAAGCAGGCAATGAAGATCCTCGATGGAGGAAGAATATCAATTGCCACTCTTGCACTGGGCATTGCCAAAGGTGCTTATGAAGCAGCTAAAAAGTATTCCAAGGAAAGATATCAGTTCGATCAGCCTATTTCTAATTTCCAGGGAATCTCTTTTAAACTTGCCGATATGGCCACCGAAATAGCCGCTGCAGAATTACTAATTCTTCAGGCCTGTGATCTGAAAGGCAGGGGAGAGCCGGTAACCAAAATTTCGGCCATGGCCAAATACTATGCTTCGGAAGTTTGTGTACGTGTTGCCAACGACGCGGTGCAGATCTTCGGTGGTTATGGATACACAAAAGATTTTCCTGTAGAAAAATTTTATCGCGACGCGAAACTTTGCACCATTGGAGAAGGGACCAGTGAAATTCAAAAACTGGTGATCAGTCGCGAACTGCTGAAGAATTGATCATAGCGGAATATTCCCGTGCTTTCTTCTTGGTCTTTTAGCCACTTTATTTTCCAGCATGGCAAAGGCCTTGATCAGTTTGCGCCTGGTTTCCCTCGGCTCAATCACTTCATCAATAAATCCCCTTTCTGCAGCTGTATAAGGATTAGCGAAAAGCTCAGCGTACTCCTTTTCTTTTTCCAATAATTTTTGCGCAGGATCTTCTGCAGCAGCAATTTCATTTTTGAAAATGATCTCACTTGCTCCTTTTGCTCCCATTACGGCGATCTCTGCTCCGGGCCAGGCAAAATTCATATCAGCTCCAATATGTTTGGAATTCATCACATCATATGCTCCACCATATGCTTTCCTTGTGATCACGGTACAACGTGGCACCGTCGCTTCACTTAAGGCATATAATAATTTCGCTCCATTTGTAATGATGCCATGCCATTCCTGGTCAGTGCCCGGAAGAAAACCAGGCACATCCACCAATACCAGCAGGGGAATATTAAAACAATCGCAGAATCTGGTGAATCTTGCACCTTTTCTTGAACTTTCAATGTCAAGCACACCTGCTAAACTCATCGGTTGATTAGCCACAATACCAATACTTCTTCCTGCCAACCTGGCAAAGCCTACCACAATATTATCCGCGTAATTTTTATGCACTTCCATAAAACTTTCTTCGTCACAAATGCCCTCTACTACCTCGCGTATATCATAGGGCTGATTCGCTGAGGCGGGTACGATATCTTCCAGCGCATCACGATATTCATCGTGCAGCGTGTAAGGAAGTTTAGGTAAAACATCTTCGCAATTCTGCGGCATATAACTCAATAATTTCTTTACCTGCAGAATACAATCCATATCATTCACTGCAGTAAAATGGGTAACACCTGAACGGGTGCTATGCGTGGAGGCTCCTCCCAATTCTTCAAAACTTACAGTCTCATTCGTAACTGTTTTAACTACATTGGGTCCGGTAACAAACATATAACTGGTATTCTCTACCATGATAGTAAAATCTGTAATCGCCGGAGAATAAACTGCCCCACCCGCGCAGGGGCCCATGATCGCGGAGATCTGTGGTATCACACCAGAAGCTTGAACATTTCGGAAAAAAATATCGGCATATCCTCCTAATGATCGAACTCCTTCCTGAATTCTCGCGCCTCCTGAATCATTCAATCCAACCAATGGGGCACCAGTCTTTGTGGCCATATCCATAATACGGCAGATCTTTTCCGCATGTGTTTCCGACAAGGCACCACCGAACACTGTAAAATCCTGGGCGAATACATAAGCAAGACGACCATTTATTGTTCCATAGCCTGTCACAACACCATCTCCATAAAACTGCTGATCCTCCATACCAAAATCACGGGTACGATGAATCACCAGTGCACCTACTTCTTCAAATGATCCAGGGTCCATCAATAACTCCACTCTTTCCCTTGCAGTGAGTTTGCCTTTTTTATGTTGCACTTCGATCCTTTTTACGCCACCACCCAACTTGCCCTCTTCAAGTTTATCTCTCAGAATTTCTTTTTTGGATTTCATCTTTTTCCTTTTGCGATTAATTAATGCGCCAGCCTTCGTTTCCAACTGGTGGTCGTATTTACTACAGGATTTAATTGTTTTTGATCTTTCAGGTAAAAATAAAGTGCTGCAATAGCAGCGATACGCGCGTCTTCTTTTTGTTGATCCAGTAATTTTTCAGGAGAATAATAATTCTTTACAAAATGGGTATCAAACTGGCCGGAAAGAAACGCTTCATGATTAAAAACAAAGGTCCCGAATGGCAATGTTGTAGAAACACCTTCGATCTTATAATCCAGTATGGCCTGTTTCATTTTTTGAATGGCGGAGATCCGGTCCTTATCATGTGTAGCCAGCTTAGCAATCATGGGATCATAATAAATGGGAATAGACATGCCCTGTTCATAACCATCATCCACACGCACGCCTTCTCCTTCAGGACGAACATATTTTTCCAGCGTACCAATACTGGGAAGAAAATTATTCAATGGATCTTCCGCATACACGCGAAGCTCGATAGCATGTCCGTTTATTTTAAGGTCTTCCTGTGTAAAGGCGAGCTTTTCACCCCGCGCAATATGGATCTGCTGTTCTACCAGATCCAATCCCGTGATCATTTCCGTTACTGGATGTTCAACCTGCAATCGTGTATTCATCTCCAGGAAATAAAAATTCAATTTATCGTCTACCAGAAATTCTACGGTTCCTGTACTGGTATAATTACATGATCTTGCTACCATCACTGCTGCCTCACCCATTTTTTTTCGCATCTCTTCACTTACAATGGTGGAAGGAGATTCTTCCACTACTTTCTGATGCCGGCGCTGAATGCTGCATTCTCTTTCAAATAAATGAACAGTGTTACCAAACTTATCGGCCAAAACCTGTATCTCAATATGACGCGGACCGGTCACATATTTTTCAATGAATACCGAGCCATCACCAAATGATGATTTTGCTTCACTAATAGCTCTTTCCATTTGCTCATTTAAATCCTCTTCTTTTTCTACTACCCGCATTCCTTTACCTCCGCCACCGGCGGAAGCTTTTATCAGAATAGGGTATCCAATTTCTTTGGCGATCTTTTTTGCCATGGCCACATCTTCGACGGCTTTATCAATACCGGGTACCAGGGGAATATTGTATTGCTTCACACATTCTTTGGCGGCAAGTTTGGATCCCATTACTCTCATCGCATTTGCAGATGGCCCAATAAAATTTATTCCGGCGGCTTCAACCTGTTCTGCGAAAAAAGCGTTCTCACTAAGAAATCCATAACCCGGATGTATACCATCTACTCCCAATTGTTTGCAATATTCAATGATCTTATCTCCATTCAGATAGGATTGATTAGAAGGGGCGGGCCCAAGGCATACTGCTTCATCGGCAAAAACAACATGCGGCGAGTTTCTATCCGCTTCGGAATATACCGCAACAGATTTGATCCCCATTTTTCGGATGGTTCTCATGATGCGAAGGGCGATCTCTCCTCTGTTAGCTACCAGAATCTTTTTCATCTTAATATTTTATTCTAGTTCGATCAATACCTGTCCTTTGTCAACTGCCTGGCCAGATTTAATAAATATTTTTTTAATTACCGCATCCGCATGTATCATGATGCTGTTCTCCATTTTCATGGCTTCAAGGATCAGAATTTTATCTCCTTCCCTTACTTGCTGTCCTTCCGTCACAGCGATATCCAGCACTAATCCTGGCATTGGAGCCTTAATCTCTCTGATTTGTTTTGAAGCCGCAGTGCTAAAACCAAGTTGATCCAATTCCTGGTCCAGCTCGTCTTTGATCTCAACTTGAAATGATTGTCCCGCCAATTCTACGCGAATCTTTTTATGATCCGCTTCAAGCAGGTTTATACTAACGGAACGATGATCATAGATCAGATGATATTGTTGAGGGGCACGTTTTATTAAGTCGAAGGCTTCGACTTGCTCCCGGTCCAGGCTAAATTCAAAATTGTTCACCCGAACAAGAAAGCGTTCATTCTTTTGACCCATAGAAATGTTTTAAGAATATTCGGAAAGGAGAAATTCAATGTGCAAGTTCAATTTGTTGCACATTAGAACAAATGATTATACTCAGTAAGGAAGTTAACTAAAATCCTTGAAACAGGCTGAGCCTCATCGCACCTCCTGCATATCCACCAGCTTTTTATAAAAACCATTTTGCTGAAGCAGTTCTTCATGATTTCCTCTTTCCACGATCTGTCCTTTTTGAAGCACAATGATCTCATCGGCGTGCCGGATCGTAGACAGGCGATGGGCAATAACAATACTGGTTCGGTGCTGCATCATTTTATTAATGGCATCCTGCACCAGTCTTTCACTTTCGGTATCCAGGGAAGAAGTGGCTTCATCAAGGATCAGTATCGGAGGATTTTTCAACAGCGCACGGGCAATTGTCAGCCTTTGTCTTTCACCACCCGAAAGTCGGGAACCGCGATCACCAATATTGGTATCGTATCCATTTTCTTTTTTGATGATGAAGTCGTGAGCATTGGCCACTTTAGCTGCTTCTATAACCTCTTCCATTATTGCACCCGGCTTGCCAAGCAGAATATTATTGGCGATTGTATCGTTGAATAAAATTGGTTCCTGTGTTACAATGCTCATCAAACTTCTCACAGAGAACAATGAGTAATCGCGGATATTTATTCCGTCGATCAGTAACTCTCCAGCACTTACATCATGAAATCTCGGTACCAGGTCAGCCAGTGTTGATTTACCTGCACCACTTGATCCAACAAGAGCAATAGTTCTGCCTTTCTCAACTTTTAGGTTGATGTCATTTAATATCACCGCATCATCATAGGCAAAACCTACATTTCTGAATTCTATACTTTGCTGGAAACTATCCAATTTTTTCCCATTGGGATTATCATCAACTGTAATGGGTGTGCGTAATATTTCTTCAATACGCTGAATAGCTGCAGAACCTTTGCGCATGTTGCTGAAAGAAGTAGAAAGCGCTTTAGCCGGATTGATGATATTATAAAATATACCGAGGTAGCCAATAAATGCCGAAGCTTCCAACGGGATCTCTTTGTTCAAAACCAATCGACCTCCATAATAAAGGATGGCAGAGAATAACATGACCCCCATCACTTCGGAAAGGGGAGAAGCCAGGTCGCGTCGATAAGAGATACGATTTTTAGCATCCAGTAACTCCGCATTATTTTTTCTGAAGCGGGATCTTAAAAGATTCTCGATAGTAAAAGCCTTGATCACCCGAAGTCCGCCCAGTGTTTCATCAAGTGTAGAAAGTGTTTCACCATATTTACTGGCCACTTCCAGTGAATGTTTTTTCAATGAACGGGTAATACGTCCGATCACAAGACCCAGTATAGGGATCAGCAGTAAAAGAAATATAGTCAGCCTCGGACTGATCATGAATAATGCGAACAGGGTAACAATAATGGTCAGCGGATCTCGAATCCATCCTTCTAATGTGCCAACTAGAGAACCTTCCACTTCACCAATATCATTGGTCATGCGACTCATCAGATCGCCTTTTCTTTTTTCGTTGAAAAAACCAATAGGAAGGGTAAGCACCTTATCGTAAAGATCTTCTCTCAGTTGATTTACTACGCGATTTTTAAGCGGATTGAGAATATAATAGGAGAGGTATAGAAATAGATTTTTAAAAATAATAAAGCAAACCATCATGAGACAGATAAGGCCAAGGGTCTTTATTTTTCCCTGACCTTCTACCGAATTAAAAAGGAAATCATTTACTGCCTTTATCACCGTGTTGCTGCTGGTCTTAGTGATGCTACCGCAACCGGCACATTCAGGACGAGGATCGTTAAAGATCAGGTTAAGGAATGGCATCAGCATACCAATGGAAACGATTGAAAATACGATACTCAGAAGGGTAGAAAGGAAATAGAGGGCAATTTTGGCCTTAAAGTTTCGGAGATATTGAAAGATTCTTGCGTATTGCTTCATCAGAATTACATCAATTGAACGGGGCAAAGTAAGTAATTTTGCAGCGCTAACCCAAATGCCCAGCTTAATCGGACAACTATGGAAGAAGGAAAAAGACAAAAACAGATAGCCGGTCTCCTGAATGAAGAAATCAACCTGATCTTTCAGCGACTCGGTCTGGCAATGATAAATGGTGGTATGGTATCTATTTCGTCGGTCAAAGTGACTCCTGATCTGCTTGAAGCACGAATATACCTTAGCTTTTTTCAGGTGAAAGACGCTGCTGCGGCGCTGAAAAAAATTGAGGAAAAACATCACGAGATCAAAAAAGAACTGGCCGCAAGCGTGAGGCATCAGTTAAGAAGCATTCCTGTATTGAAATTCTTCCAGGATGATACCCTTGATCATGTATTTAAAATGGAAGAATTATTTAAAAAAATTGAAGAAGAGAAAAAAGATAAACCCTAAACTCTAAACCCTCAACCTTCTTGACCTTTCTATTTGCCTGGCGCTATTTCAAAGCAAAAAAGTCGACCAATGCGATCAATATTATCGCATGGGTAAGTATTGTGGCGATCATTGTTGGAACTGCGGCGCTGATTTTAGTGCTGAGTGTGTTCAATGGATTTGAAGGATTAGTAAAATCACTTTACTCTTCATTTTATACAGACCTTAAGATCATTCCTGAGAAGGCAAAACTGATGCATGTAACAGAAGATCAGTTAAAACAACTTCATGGATTAAAGGGCATACGTAATTTCTCAATGGTGCTGGAAGAAAAGGCCATGATACAGAATGGCGATTATCAGTCTGCTGTAACTATGAAGGGAGTAGACGATCAATATCGCTATACCACCGGAGTAGCTTCTCATATTATCAATGGTGATTATGATCTTGGAACAATGGAGGCTCCAAAAATGGTGATGGGTGTAGGGGTAGAGGGGGCGCTGGGTATTATGGCCGACCGGAATATTTTTCAACTCAGTATTTTTCTTCCGAAGAAAAATGAATCGGAGAATATGGATTTCCTTGAGAATATCAGCATGGATACGATTCAATCATCCGCGGCCTTTGCTATTCAGCAGGATTTTGATAATAAATACGCGATCACCAATCTTGGTTTTTTAAAACGTGCCATGGGAATTGCCGCAGACGAGTATGGTGCTATTGAAGTCGCGTTGAAAGATGAAGATGATCCGGAGAATGTTCGTTCCCAACTTAGAAAAATATTTGGGGAAGGATATATTGTTCAGAATAAATATGAACAGAATAAAAGTCTGTATACAGTGATGAACCTTGAGAGATGGTTTGTGTATGGAGTTCTTTCATTGATACTTGTGGTGGCGGCATTTAATATGGTAGGAGCTTTAACCATGCTGGTGCTGGAAAAGCAAAAAGATATTGCTATTCTACATGCGCTGGGGGGAAAAAGGGGGTTCATTCAGCGAATATTTTTGAGTGAAGGATTATTACTTTCTCTTATCGGCGGGGGAGCCGGAATGGGAATCGCTTTTATACTGGCCTGGCTACAATTGAAATATCATGTTATCAGTCTGCCTGGTTCTTTTGTGATCAGTTATTTCCCGGTTGAATTACACTTAATGGATTTTATCCTCGTAGGAAGCACCGTATTCGTGGTCTCTATGATCGCTGCCTGGATCCCTGCCAGACAGGCTGCGAGGAAGGACTATTCGCTAAGAAGTGAATAGTCAATAGTCTCCTAAAGTCTCCTCCAATTGCCCCAATGCTTTCGCCAGTTGCTCATCATTTGGTGCCACGCCATGCCAGTTATGATCATTCTCCATAAAGTCGACACCCTTACCCATGATCGTATGCATCAGAATACAAACAGGTTTCCCTTTTCCGCAATTCGCTTTTGCTTCATCCAGTGTGGCCACCAGTTTATTCATATCGTTGCCATCTGTTTCCAGAACGATCCAACCAAAGGCATCAAATTTTTTATGCAGATCAAAATGATCCAGCACTTTTTCAATTGTGCCATCAATCTGCTGATGGTTCCAGTCAATGGTAGAAATCAGATTATCTACTTTATGATGCCTCGCAAACATCACGGCTTCCCAAATCTGCCCTTCATCCAGTTCTCCATCTCCATGTAATGAATAAACAGTTCGATCATCTCTGTTCATTTTTTTTGCTAAAGCCACGCCGAGAGCTACACTCATGCCCTGCCCTAATGAACCCGAAGCAATACGAACACCAGGAAGATGTTCATGCGTAGCGGGGTGTCCCTGTAAACGGCTATTCAGTTTTCGGAATGTTGCCAGTTCTTTTACATCAAAATATCCCGACCTGGCCAAAACAGAATAGAACACAGGGGAGATATGCCCGTTTGATAGTATAAATACGTCTTCACCCACCGCATCCATATTAAAGGATGGATTGTGTTTCATTGTCTTAAAATAAAGGGCCGTTAAAAAATCCGCACAACCCAGTGAACCACCGGGGTGTCCGCTATTGGAACCATGCACCATGCGAACAATGTCTCTTCGTACCTGGGAAGCGATAGTGGTAAGTTCTGCCATATATATCTTGATTGCTGTTAAACTTTTAGTACCTTCAATTATCAAAAGGATGTCGCGTGCAAAAATGCGATCTTTTTAGATAGAAAATCCACCCTGTTCCATCTTCTTACCAACAAGTACCCGAAGTCAAAGAAAAAACCGGCTAATCTTCTTATTGCCAAATCATTATTTATGATTGTCAAATTGGAAAATCCGATTTTTCAGGCTTAAATTTGTAAAACTTAAAAACAGTTCGATGCTCGATATTTTATTGGCCTCTTCCGTAGCCTTCATCATCACCTTCCTGGCTATACCGGTGATCCTGCAGGTGGCTGAGCAAAAAAAGCTATATGATGTACCTGATGAACGAAAAGTACATACCCGGCTGATCCCTTCTTTAGGTGGAGTCGGTATTTTTGCAGGTTTTCTTCTTGCCTCCCTTCTTTCTGTTCAGGGATATTTAAATCCAGAATTTCAATATTTTTTCGCGGCAGCCCTTGTTATATTCTTCCTCGGACTTAAGGATGATATTATGATCCTTTCCGCTACCAAAAAATTTGTGGGACAGATCATTGCTGCTTCTATACTCATTCACCTTGGAGGTATTCGACTTGATAGCATGCATGGATTGCTTGGATTCAATGAACTGCCGGAAGCATTCGGACTAGCACTTTCTTACCTTACTATTATCGTAGTGATCAATTCATTTAATCTTATTGATGGAGTAGATGGATTGGCCGCTAGTCTGGGTATACTTACTATGACAGTATTTGGTATTTATTTCTTCGTAATCGATTACCAGGCTTATGCTCTATTCTCTTTTTCACTGGCAGGAAGCCTGGCCGCTTTTATGATATTCAACCATCATCCGGCTAAAATATTCATGGGCGATTCTGGTTCACTGATGATCGGATTGGCAAACGCCATCCTGGTAATCAAATTCATCAATATCTGCGATCAGCCTTCCGTTGCTGTGCAGGTCACATCCGGCGTGGCTATTGGTTTCAGCATCCTAATCGTTCCATTGCTCGATACCCTTCGAGTTTTCAGTGTTCGAATTCTTAATGGACGTTCACCATTTACACCCGACAGGAACCATGTGCATCACTTGTTACTGGATCGCGGACTGGGACATGCCGCCGTAACATTTACCTGTGTAGCTATAAATATTGTTTTTATTATGCTTGCCTGGTTTGGCCGTTCTCTTGGACCAAACTACCTGCTTCTTGGCATACTTACCCTTGCCTTTTCAGGGCTTGGATTTTTGTATTATCACAGAACACGCCGACATACAATGGTTGTGGCCACAGAAAATGGTATGACAAGATTAAAAGTAGCTCCAAAAGTTGTTTCGCTTACACAAGATGGCAGTTCAGCAGCTGAAAATTAACCAACCAACAGAAGAAGGAATTTCTTATTTAACCATTCGTCATTAGATTTGCGTTCCACAACGTTTAATTATGGAAGATGTAGCATCGATCATCAGCAACGCTGATGAGAACATGGACAAGGCAATTAATCACCTCGAAGCCGAATTGGTTAAGATAAGAGCAGGTAAAGCCAATCCTCAAATGCTGGACGGTATCATGGTCGATTATTATGGGTCTGCTATGCCTATCAACCAGGTGGCAAATATCAGTGCAATGGATGCCCGCACCTTAAGTATACAGCCCTGGGAAAAAAATATGCTTCAGCCCATTGAAAGGGCGATCATGGCCGCAAATATTGGTGTCAATCCTCAAAATGACGGTATCCTGATTCGCATTTTCCTTCCACCGCTTACTGAAGAAAGAAGAAAAGAACTGGTGAAGCGCTGTCTGAATGAAGGCGAACATTCAAAAGTATCCATACGTAATATTCGGAGAGATGCTATTGAAAATATTAAAAAATTACAAAAGAACGGACTTAGTGAAGACGCTGCAAAAGATTCAGAGGCAGATGTACAACAGCTAACTGATAAATTTATCGCTTTCGTGGAAAAACACCTGGCAGCTAAGGAAAAAGAAATAATGTCAGTTTAGGAAAGGCCTATGGCTTCAGGCTGATGGCTTATTTGGTTTATACGGTGACACTACTATTCCTTTTATATCCCAACTTTTCAGGTTTACACAATTTTAGCATGCAGCTAAATTCTCGTTCTGTTCGCCAGATACACTCCCAGCAGAATTATCATTAACGCCAGAATCTGCAGTGGCAAGATCTTTTCTCCGTAATAAATACCCCAGCCGATCGCTATAAAGGGAATTCCATATGTAACCAGTGAGGCAAACAAACCACCGGCCCTTTTTACCATTACATAAAATATGATAGAGGCGAGAGCGGTTCCTACTATTCCCAGGATGCTGCTCGCTATAGTACTAACGGTATAAACAGATTCCGATAAAGGGAGATTGAAATATCCACTAACGAATAATATCAACAGCGCAGGAGGGATCAATCCGGTAAATGCAATGGCCGCGATCTGAACTGAGCTGACTCCTTTTAATTTGTTATGCACCATATTTACATTGATGCCATAGAGTATAGTAGCTGAGACAACAAACAAAGTGTAAGCCATGTATTCTGGTGTCTTATCTTCATTGGCGAGGATCAGTAAACCCGTACCAGCCAAGCCTACTACCACACCCAGTATTTTTTGAAAACTTGTATTTAAACCAAAGAACAATGCTCCGGTAATGACCACAAATAAAGGGGTTAGAGAATTCAGGCTGCCGGCCAGCGCCCCACCAATTTTGGTTTCAGAAATACAAAATAGGAAGGCGGGAAAAAAGCTTCCAAGCCAGCCACTTAAAAGGATATAACCAAAAAGGCGCCGGGGCACACTCTTCAGGGTCTGAAAAACAAAAGGCAGCATGATCAACCCGGCTGTTAACATACGTAAGGCAGCTACCTGGTAGGCCGTAAGTACAGCTTCACCTTTACTATTATATAGCCCCCATTTCATCAGAATGAAGGAACTGCCCCAGATCAGGCAAAGCAATATAAAAAGCAGCCAGTTTATAAATTTATTTCTCATGGAAGTCGCAAAGGTGTAAAAAATAAACCGATCATGGTTTTAATTTTAATAAAAAGTAAATTGCAGTTTCAACCTTTATTCAATGGCAGAGATCAGACTTAAAGATATTTCTACCCGTGCACCCAAAGACTGGGATAAACTACAGACCAAAGAAAAAACCGATGCGATAAAAACAGAATTGGAGGATTTACAAAATCTGCTGTTTGCCGAAGGAAAACATTCGGTGCTGGTGGTGATTCAGGGCATTGATGGTAGTGGTAAAGACGGCGTGATCCGCAATGTGCTAAGCTGCATGAACCCTCAGGGGGTGACGGTAAAATCATATAAGGCGCCAACCGCCGAAGAACTTTCTCATGATTTTCTATGGCGGATACATCATTACGCTCCGGCCAAAGGAATGATACAGGTTTTCAACCGCAGTCATTATGAAGATATTTTAGTGACCCGTGTACATAAATGGTGCGACGATGATACTGCGAAGAAACGAATGGAAGCCATCAATGATTTTGAAAAACTACTGACCAGTCATAATCATACCCATATTTTAAAATTCTATTTACATGTTTCGCCGGAAGAGCAGCAGGGACGACTGCAGGAAAGAATTAAGGACCCGGCCAAAATGTGGAAATACAATGCAAATGATTTTGAAGAGGCCAAACTCTGGGATGAATATATGGCCGTGTATGAAGATTGTTTTAATAATTGTAAGGATCCGGCCTGGACCATTGTTCCCAGCGACCAAAACTGGTATAAAGAATTTTTGATAGCTGATGCTTTATGTAATTTGCTGAAGTCATTAAAAATGCAGTTCCCGGGTCTCAAAAAATAATTTTCGTTTTCACCATTCCATCACCATCTAAAACAAATATTATGAGTATGCTTAAAGAATTCAAAGAATTTGCTATGAAAGGCAGCATTGTCGATCTGGCAGTAGCTGTAATCATCGGAGGAGCCTTTGGAAAGATAATCACTGCCTTTACAGACAGTTTAATTATGCCTGTAATAAGCCTCTTGATGGGAAAAGGGGGTGTTTCCGAATTAAGCGTTGCCATCAATGGAACGATCTTCCCTGTTGGTATTTTTCTGCAGGCAGTAATAGATTTCATTTTGGTAGCATTTGTACTCTTCCTACTGATCAGGGCAATGAATGCGCGTAAAAAACAGGTGGCAGAAGCTCCGGCAGCACCTGCAGAAGATATTATGTTACTCAGGGATATCCGTGATGAGTTAAGGAAAAAATAATCCTTAATTTTGCCCTTCATCGAGGAAAAAATCAAAAATTGCAGACGCCTACTTACCAGATAAAATTACCGCAGTTCGAAGGCCCCTTCGATCTATTGCTTTTCTTTATTGAAAGGGATGAACTCGATATTTATAATATTCCCATCACGGGCATTATTAATGACTTTCTGGATTATATCCATAAAAGTGATGTGTTGAATATTGAACTCAGCAGTGAGTTCATTTTATTTATCTCCACCCTGATGCGGATTAAGGCGAAGATGCTTTTGCCCCGCAAGGAACTCGATTCCGATGGTAATGAGATTGATCCACGACAGGAACTGGTCAATAAGATCCTTGAATACAAAAGATTTAAGGAAGCTTCCGCTCAATTGGCCGAGATGGAAGCTTTTCGTATGCTAAGTGTGCGAAGAGGCAATATTCAGGATGAGCTGATGCAGATCGGGGAAGAGGACAGTGAAGGAACTGAGATCCAACAGATCACCCTGTTTAAACTTATGCGTGCCTTTGAAAGGGCCATGCAGAAATACAGCGACCGGCTAAATAAACCGGTGCACACCGTGGTACAGTATAATTATACCATGGAGGGCAGTCGTGATAGTATGCTAAACCTTGCAAGAGAAAACCATTCTGTCTCATTTGATCAGATTTTTGAAAAAAGTGAAAATCGCGTTCACGCCATTTTTAATTTTCTTTCTCTGCTTGAACTGGTGCAGCAAAGATTTTTGAAAATTGTTATCGGGGAAGGCAAGAATAATTTTATCATTGAGTACAATGAACCGGAGATCCGTTTGGCGGAAATGGAAGAAGCGATCGGTTCTTAATTTCACTGATCAGCACATCTCTAATTTTTCTGAATAAAAAAATATAAATATGAAATCATTCGCATCTGCACATTGGGAAGGATCAGGTAAGGAAGGTACAGGTTCGCTATCAACTAAATCCCTGGCATTGAATAAGGCTACCTATGAGTATAAAAGCCGTTTTGAAGGTGGAGATAACACAAATCCAGAAGAACTGATCGGCGCCGCGCATGCCGGCTGCTTCTCTATGAAACTTAGTTTTGTATTGGGAGCTGCGGGTTTTACTCCAACAAGTATAGATACAGAAGCTACGGTAACTTTAGAGGCAGGTTCTATTACTGCAAGTCACCTCGTTGTAAAAGCTATTGTGCCGGGTATCACACCTGAAAAATTTAAAGAGTGCGCAGAAGAGGCAAAAGCGAATTGCCCTATAAGCAAATTGCTAAATACCAATATTTCTATGGAAGCGACGTTAGGCTAATACAAAGTGAATAAGTCAATAGGTGAAAAGGTGAATAAGTTTTCTGCCTCGTGAATATTAGTTTATCGATAAGTACTATTTTATTCACCTATTGACTTATTCACCTATTCACTTTTCTCACGATCACAATCTCCAGCCGGCATAGACCTGTAATACATTGTTCTTCATATTCACTCGTGGAATAAAATTAGGATTGCCTGAATCAGTACCATCATTGGTATTGTTCAATCCAACATTGACGCGAGCCCCAAAAAATAAACCAAACAAGGGCGATACTTCAGCTCCTGCTGCCAACCCATAGGTGAACTTATTAAAATATTTCAGCAGACTTCCTCCGCTATTTCCAGTGCTGTCCACACCGGCATTCAATAAAAAGCCGATCTGCGGCCCCGCATGAATATTTGCTTTTTTTGTAAAATTAATAGTGATCAATTGGGGAAGTAAAAGATAATCCAGGTTCACATGTCCTGAACTGGTGTTGCTTTTAAAATCATAACCCTGACGGGAAAGAAGGATCTCCGAACGAAAACCAAAAATGCCTTTTGGTTTCGAGGCAATATAACCACCGAGCATATAACCGGTATGACTATCGGCATTGATACCTGCGGTGTTACTTACATTGGCGAAATTAAGACCTGCTTTTACAGCAATACTGATCTGAGCTGTAAGAAGCAGGGGACAGCATAAAAGAATGAAAATAAATATTCGCATAACCTGATTTTAGCTTAAGGAGCAAAAGCCATACCATTAGCCACGAAGTTCGCCGCTGACCTTTATTTTTTCACGCATCATCTCAAGTACGGTCTCACGTATTCCCTGTGCATCATATCCGCATTCGCGGTGAAGTTCTTTTGGAGTACCATGTTCAACCAGTCGGTCGGGAATACCTAGCATGCGCAATTCATTCTTGTACGCATGGGCTGCCATGAATTCCAGAATGGCGCTTCCAGCTCCTCCCTTAATAGTACCATCTTCCACTGTCAGTATTTTATCATACTTACTACAAACCTCATGTAGTAATTCTTCATCGAGCGGTTTTACAAATCGAAGATCATATAAGGCGGGAGAAAGTCCATCACTTTTCAGATCACGAATAGCAGACAAGGCAAAATTTCCCGGATGACCCAGGCTTATTATGGCAATATCTTTTCCATCGCGGATCCTTCTTCCTGTACCGATCTTTATTTCCTTCATCTCTGTTTTCCATTCAGGCATAACACCTTCTCCGCGGGGATAGCGAATTACAAAAGGAAGATCTGTTGTTTCAAGTTGAGCCGTAAACATCAGGTTACGCAATTCCGATTCATTCATAGGAGCACTGATGATCAGATTTGGAATGCAACGCATAAAAGCGATATCATAACATCCATGATGCGTTGGACCATCATCTCCTACCAGTCCAGCTCTGTCAAGACAAAATACCACTGGTAACTTTTGAATCGCCACATCATGCACAACAGAATCGTAGGCTCTTTGCATGAAGGAAGAATAAATATTGCAGAACACTTTAAGTCCCTGCGTAGCCATACCTGCACTAACAGTAACAGCATGTTGCTCAGCAATACCTACATCAAAAGCCCGATCAGGCATTTTCTCCATCATGAATTTCAGGGATGAACCTGAAGGCATAGCAGGTGTGATGCCGAATATCTTATCATTTTTTTCTGCCAGCTCGATCATTGTAAGTCCGAACACATCCTGGTATTTGGGAGGTTGTGGCAGATCAAATTTCTTTTTTTGAATTTCACCGGTGATCTTATCAAATAAACCTGGCGCATGCCATTTAGTTTGATCCTTTTCTGCCAGCGCGTATCCTTTTCCTTTGGTGGTTATGATGTGGAGGATCTTAGTACCCGGTATTCCACGAAGATCTTTCATGGTATCTACAAGCTTGGCCACATTATGTCCATCAATTGGTCCGAAATAACGAAGATTAAGTGCCTCAAAAAGATTGGAACTGCTGCTCACCATACTTTTCAGTCCATCGGCCATTTTATGTGCCATTGTACGGCTGAATCTTTTTCCCGGAAGCTTTCCCAGCATCTTCCAGATATCACCCTTCATTTTATTATAAGTAGGAGAGGTAGTGATATCAGTTAAATATTCTTTCAGAGCGCCCACATTAGGATCAATGCCCATGCAATTATCATTCAGAATGATCAGTAAATCCGCATCGGCAACACCTGCATGGTTCATGCCTTCAAAAGCAAGTCCGGCTGTCATAGCTCCATCACCAATCACAGCCACTACTTTCCGATCTGTTTCGCCTTTATACTTGGCGGCCATGGCCATACCCAATGCGGCAGATACTGAAGTGCTTGAATGTCCAACACCAAACGTATCATACTCCGATTCGCTTCTTTTTGGGAAACCACTTAATCCTTTGTATTTGCGGTTGCTTGGAAAATTATCGCGTCGGCCCGTAAGAATCTTATGACCGTAGGCCTGGTGACCCACATCCCATACCAGCTGATCGTAAGGGGTATTATAAACGTAATGCAAAGCGATTGTCAGTTCAACAACTCCAAGACTGGCACCAAAATGGCCGCCATGTACGCTTACCACATCAATGATGTATTGGCGCAACTCATCACATACCTGATGAAGTTTCTCACGAGGTAATTTTTTAAGATCATCGGGAGAATTGATGGTACCTAAAAGTGGTCCTGGGCTAATATCCATTTTCCGGTATTACGATTTTCAGCAGTAAAATTACCGATTCCACCGGAACCGGTCTGCTAAATATTGTATAACTAACCAACCGGCCTAAGGTTGTAAACCAGCTAAAAATCCTCTGAATTGGTTATTACCCTTTTGTAAGAGCTATCCGCCATTGATATATTAGAACAGAACTCCCAAGAGTGTTTCATTAGCTTTGAACCATGGCCCTGGGAAGAGAATATAGAAAAAAATCATTGTACTGGACCTTTCAGCTTATAGGCTGGGGCAGTTTCGCCCTGATCAATGCGTTTTTCGCTTTTTCTTTCGGTAAACTGGACCAGAATTTTTTTTACCGTGTCATTATATTCCTGGTTCTGGGAATTATGATCACACATGTCATGAGAGGGGTCATTACCAGCCTGGGCATTTTGCAGAAAGCCCTGCAGAAACAGGTGGTCCTCTTTCTGATCCTAACCACCATTTTTTCTATGGTCGCTTCTTATTTACGTGTGGAAGCCTCTATGCGACTTGACCTGCTGAGCAGCGATGAACAGGCCCTGCTTTCCCGTGTGGGTGTAAAATACTGGGTCAGCAAACTGGTGTTGGTACTAGGCAGCGGATTTTCATTTTTCATTCTCTTCTTTATCTGGAACCTGATCTATTTCGTTTATCATTATGTGACCAAAAGCCGAAAACAACAATTAGATACCCTTCGCCTGGAAGCCCTGGTAAAAGAACTGGAACTACAGACTATAAAGGCCCATATTAACCCTCATTTTATTTTTAATTCTCTGAACAGTATTCGCGCTTTAGTTGATGAGAATCCGCAAAGAGCCCGAAAGGCGGTCACTGAACTGAGTAATATCCTGCGAAGCAGCATGCATGCAGAAAAACTGGAGACCGTACCGCTTGAAAAAGAGCTAAGTATCGTCAAAGATTACCTAGCATTGGAAAATATGCGTTTTGAGAATAGGCTTAGAGTGGAATATGAGATTGATGAGGATACGCTGAACCTGCCCATTCCACCGATGATGTTGCAAACACTGGTAGAAAATGCTATAAAGCATGGAATAAGCAAACAGATCAACGGTGGTGTGGTAAAAGTAATGTCGGAGATCAGAGGAAATTATTACGAACTGATTGTTCAGAATACAGGACAACTGAGAGATACTGACAATACGGATGGATTCGGAATATCCAGTACTACCACTCGTCTTTCGCTGATGTATGGATCAAGAGGGAAATTCGATATCCGGCAGGTGAATGGTTCAATGGTGGAAGCCAGGGTATTAATACCATTACAGGCTGAATGAATTAATAATTAATAATTATTAATTAACAATTACAAAAACATGAAAGCAATCATTATTGATGATGAAAGACTGGCCCGGCTTGAACTCAGAAAACTTTTGCAGGATTTTCCTGAGATCGAAGTAATTGATGAAGCAACGAATGCAGAAGAAGGCGTTTCCAAGATAGAGCTGCATCAGCCCGATATTATTTTTCTGGATATTCAAATGCCAGGTCAGACCGGTTTTGATATGCTATCGCAATTAGAGAAGGCCCCACAGGTGATCTTTACTACAGCCTATGATGAATTTGCGTTAAAAGCATTTGAAGTGAATGCGCTGGATTATCTGCTGAAACCTATTGAGCCAAAAAGACTGGCGGATGCCATTCAAAAATTAAATGGCAGCGATATCCGCGATCCAAGACCTGAACTGGGAAGTTTAAACAATACACCGCTTTCGGAGCATGACCAGGTATTTGTAAAAGATGGTGAGAGATGCTGGTTCGTCCGTCTCAGTGATATACGCCTTTTTGAAAGTGTAGGTAATTATGCAAAAGTTTTCTTCGGTCCTAATAAGCCGCTAATTCTTAAATCTCTGAACTCATTGGAAGAAAGGCTGGATGAAAAAACATTTTTCCGTGCTAATCGTAAACATATCGTCAACCTTCGTATGGTAGACAAAGTAGAACCTTATTTTAATGGCGGTTTGCTGCTGGAATTAAAAGGAGGAGAGAAGATCGAAGTGAGCAGAAGACAAACAGTGAAGTTTAAGGAGATGATGAGTTTGTGAGTGGGTTAATAATAAATAATTAATAATGAACAAGTTTATTCTCTCCATTTGCATTTCTTTTATTTCTTTTACCTCCTTTTCCCAATCCGCAATTGAAAAAATTATTAATGTACAAGAAGCTACCCGTATTGAAAACGTACTGGCGGGCGATGACATGCGCGGAAGAAAAACTTTTACGCCGGATATTGACAGAGCGGCCGCTTTTATCGCAGATGAATTTAAGGCGGCAGGATTAAAGACCTTTGGAAACAACAAAACCTATTTGCAGGAATTCGCTTTAGTGCGACCGAAATTTATATCTGCGTCGGCCACACTGGATAGCGTAACACTTGAACAGAAGAAAATCATGGTGATCACCTCTTCACCAAATTTAAGTATCACAGAAGCCTGTGGATATGAAAAGGCTTATCTGAAGGCAGGAGTGAATTTCCAGGTGGAATCGGGTAAGCTGGCAAGATCCAGCAAGAACATGCTTGTGTTGGTAGATACTTCATTCGCTTCTTCTTTTTCTGGTTTGGCCCGTCTGAAATCAAATATGTTCAGATCTGCTACCAATGTAATATTTCTTCTTACCAATAGTGACCCGAAGACCTATTCGGTAGAAGCAGTGCATGAGATCACTGAACAAAAACTAGCCAATGTAGTAGGAGTTATTCCTGGTAAATCGGATGAGTATGTTGTTTTCTCAGGCCATTATGATCATTTAGGAATTGGAAGAGTAGTAAATGGTGATTCTATTTATAATGGAGCGAATGATGATGCAGCAGGTACAACTGCCGTGATCCTTTTGGCAAAATATTTTCAGCAACTGAAGAATAATAACAGAACAATAATTTTTGTAGCCTTCACTGCCGAAGAAGTGGGAGGATATGGATCACAATATTTTTCCCGTCAATTGGATCCTGAGAAAGTGACAGCTATGTTCAATATTGAAATGATCGGTACAGAAAGCAAATGGGGTAAGAACAGCGCCTATATAACCGGCTATGAAAAAACAACTATGGGCGATATACTGGCTAAAGATCTGGAAGGAAGTGATTTTAATTTTTATCCGGATCCTTATCCAATGCAGCAATTATTTTATCGCTCTGATAATGCAACGCTGGCAAGACTTGGAGTTCCTGCTCATACTATTTCCACATCAAAAATGGATGTGGAACCTAATTATCATAAACTGACAGATGAAGTGTCGACACTTGATCTGGACAATATGGCCGCCATTATCCGGGCCATTGCCATCAGTTCTAAATCTATTATTGCGGGAAAAGAAACACCCAGCCGGGTGAATACGGAAAATCTTCGCTGATCAGCTTTCTGCATTGACAACAGAATGAACCGCGTCACTCATTTCGCGGATCAGGGAAGCGTCTTTTTCGATGGCATTTCCCACAACGATCACGTTGGCCCCTGCCTTACAATTCAGATAGGCTTTTTCCGGTTCAATGATGCCGCCACCAATTATCAAAGGCACATCAATATGTTTTGCGACTGATTGGATCATTCCTTCAGTGATGGGTCTTCTTGCGCCACTGCCGGCATCCATATAAATAAGTTTCATACCCAGCATTTCACCCGCCATGGCAGTACACATGGCTATTTCATTTTTATCGGAAGGAACAGGACTTGCATTGCTGATATAAGAAACCGTGGTGGGCGCACCGCCATCTACCACTATATAACCTGTTGGCATGATCTCCAATCCGCTTTGTTTTACAAAAGGGGCGGATACTACATGCTGACCAATCAATAACTCCGGATTACGACCAGATATCAATGACAGATATAATAAAGCATCAGCATAGCGGGAGATCTGGGAAGGGCTGCCGGGAAATAAGATAATCGGGATATCACAATTCCTTTTTATGTGTTGAACACATTCATCCAGATGATTACTGATAACCAGTGAACCACCTACCAGGAAATAATCTACCCTTGCTGCCACAGAAAGACTGATATATTCATCAAGTACAGAAGTGGCTAAGCCCATGGGGTCCGTTACCTTATCCGGATCAATAAGAACAGCAAAGGACCTTTTACCTTCATTCTTCTTCTTACACAATTCCTTGTATATGTTTTGATTCATCCTTACAAATTTGCGAAAAATACAGGGAAATAAGGCATTTTATTGCTGTTATAAAATGCAAGCTTATTTACGCCTTAAGAATCGATTTTTTTTAATTTTAAATATAAGGCTGCAATTTTGATGCAATTCTTCGATGAAAGGCTTATCCCATCTGCATTTCAATCTTCCGGATTCTTGAAATCCATGCCTGGCAAGGCTTTCAGCCTGTTAAATATTAATAAATGATCACTATTTCCGGGTTTTAAATGGTTTTGAGAGAGGGAATTATTTTTTAATGTTGTGCGGGTAATTTTCCAAAACTTTTTTTGGGATTCATACTATCCGGATTGTGTAAAATTCCTGCAACCCAATACAGGCCTGCTTTCTGACCTCAAAAACTATCCTTTTCCACAGAATGTGAATATTTCAGGCTATGAATTACAGATACTTAAAAATATTTTCGTCATCTCCGTTAACAATTACTTAATAACCCGGAAAAGAATCTTTAGTTATGGGCACCAGGATAAAAGCATCCGCCAAAAGCGGACTTAAGTTTTCTCGTCGCTATACCCGCGATGATGTAGACGTTTACGATTTATTTGAATATGATTATCGCACTTCTGTGATCAAGAACCCGACGGGAGAAAAGGTGTTTGAGATGACCAATGTGGAAGTACCCAGACAATGGAGCCAGATCGCAACAGATATCCTTGCGCAAAAATATTTCAGAAAGGCAGGTGTACCTCAGCCCAATGGTACATTGGGTCGGGAGACCTCTGCAAAACAAGTGGCTCATCGCATGGCCAATTGTTGGAAGGCCTGGGGTGAACGTTATGATTATTTCGCAACGGAGAAAGATGCGCAAATTTTCTATGAGGAATTAGTTTATTCTATCTTGAATCAAATGGCCGTGCCCAACAGTCCACAATGGTTCAATACCGGCCTTCATGAATCTTACGGCATTACCGGAAAACCTCAGGGTCACTATTTTGTAGATCCGGTTGATGGCGAGTTGAAAAAATCTGAAAATGCCTACGAACGTCCTCAGCCTCATGCTTGTTTTATTCTTAGCGTGAAAGATGATCTGGTAGGGGATGGTGGTATCATGGACCTCTGGGTTCGTGAAGCCAGGATCTTTAAATACGGATCCGGTGTGGGAACGAACTTTTCTAATCTTCGTGGTGAAGGCGAAAAACTTAGTGGTGGCGGAACTTCTTCCGGACTCATGAGCTTTCTTAAGATCGGCGATCGTGCCGCAGGAGCGATCAAATCAGGTGGAACTACCCGTCGCGCTGCGAAAATGGTTTGCCTTGATCTGGATCATCCCGAGATCGTTGAATTTATTAACTGGAAAGTTGAAGAAGAAAAGAAAGTTGGCGCACTGATCTCTGCCGGCTACCCTTCCGGTTATGAAGATGAAGCTTACAAAACTGTCAGCGGACAGAACTCAAATAATTCCATTCGTATTCCTAACTCATTCTTTGAAAAACTAGAGAACAATGAAGATTGGGAACTGAAAGGAAGAATGGATGGCCGCGTGATGAAGAAAATTCCTGCTCGTGAACTCTGGAACCATGTAGCCTATGCCGCATGGCGTTGCGCAGACCCGGGAACGCAATATGATACCACCATCAATGAATGGCATACCTGTCCTGAAGGAGGTCCTATTCGCGCTTCTAATCCTTGTTCAGAATATATGTTCCTGGACAATACGGCCTGTAATCTCGCATCTTCCAACCTGATGAAGTTCTTCGATACAGAGACCAACATTTTTGATGTGGAAGGTTATGAATACAATTGCCGTCTCTGGACAGTTGTACTTGAGATCTCTGTACTAATGGCACAGTTTCCATCAAAAGAAGTGGCTCAACTCAGTTATGAATACAGAACACTTGGATTAGGTTATGCCAACCTGGGCACTATGCTGATGGTTAGTGGCATTCCATACGATAGCGAAGAAGCAAGAGGCATTGCCGGCGCTCTTTCTGCAATCATGACTGGTGTGGCATACAGAACCTCTGCTGAAATGGCGCAGGTGCTGGGTGCTTTCCCCCGTTATGAAGAGAATAAAGCGCATATGATGCGAGTAATGCGTAATCATCGTCTGGCAGCTTACGATGCAGATGAATATGAACAACTCAGTTTGAAACCTCAGGGATTAAAAGCAAAATATTGTCCGGATTATCTGTTGAAGGCCGCCTGCAAAGCATGGGATGACGCTGTAGAGCTTGGTGCTAAATATGGTTATAGAAACGCACAATCCACTGTGATCGCACCTACAGGAACAATTGGACTTGTAATGGACTGTGATACCACCGGTGTTGAGCCGGATTTCGCCCTGGTGAAATTCAAAAAACTTTCCGGAGGCGGTTATTTCAAGATCATTAATCAATCTGTTCCTGCTGCGCTTAGGAATTTAGGTTATTCAGAAAAGGAAACAGATAAAATCATTAAATACGCAGTAGGTACGGCTTCTTTTGCCGGCGCTCCTTTTATTAATCATCAAACCCTTAGCGAAAAAGGATTTATTGCCGATGAGATCAAGCGTATTGATGCGGGAGCCGCTTCGGCTTTTGAGGTCGGATTTATTTTTAATAAATACACCCTGGGAGAAGAGTGTCTGCAAAGACTGGGCTTCACTCCTGAAGAGTATAATAATTTTGACTGGACCATGCTGGAAGCCCTTGGCTTCACTGATGATCAGATCGAAGCCGCAAACGATTATGTATGCGGTACTATGATGATCGAAGGCGCTCCGGGTTTGAAAGAAGAGCATCTTCCTGTTTTTGATTGCGCTAATCGTTGTGGAAAAAATGGTCAGCGTTTTATTCATGCGCATGGACATATTCGTATGATGGGAGCCGTACAGCCATTTATAAGCGGTGCCATTTCCAAGACCATCAACCTTCCTCATGAGGCATCAGTAGATGAGATCGCGAATTCCTATTATCTGAGCTGGCAATTGGGTTTGAAAGCCAATGCACTTTATCGCGATGGGTCTAAACTTTCTCAGCCTCTCAGTAATAAAAGTGATAAGAAAAAGAAAACGCAAACATCAGCAACTGCAGAACCCGCAGAATTGCAAGCAGCGGAACCTGCGGTTTCAAATATTGTGGATCTTGGTCAGCTCACCGTTGAAGAGTTGCTGGAAGAAGTACAGAAAAGAGTACAGGCATCTCCTGATACCAAGCTGAAAAGAAAACTGGCGAGTATTGTAGAGCGTCGCGCATTACCAGCAAAACGTCGTGGTTTCACGCAAAAAGCAAAGATCAATGGACAAACCATTTTCCTTCGAACTGGAGAATATGGTGATGGTACTTTAGGTGAGATCTTTATTGATATGGCCAAGGAAGGAGCTACCATGCGCAGCATGATGAACTGCTTTGCGATCTCTATTTCCATCGGTCTTCAATATGGCGTTCCGTTAGAAGAGTTCGTAGATAAATTTGCTTTCACCCGTTTCGATCCATCAGGATTTGTAGAGCATCCGAATATTAAATCAACCACTTCACTGGTCGACTTTATTTTCCGTGTATTGGGTTATGAGTATCTCGGACGTACAGACCTGGTGCATGTATTAGATAAACCAGAAGTGATGAATAGTGGCGCAGATGAGTGGGATGAAGTGCCTTCTAATCCATTAGAGTATGTAGCACCGGAATTATCCAGTGTTCGTATTACACCGGCCCCGGGTTCAGTGGTTCCTCAGGTTGCAAAAGCAACCCGTGCCACAGCAGCACCTGCTTCTAAATTTGATGCAGGAATGGAAGCAATGAATAAACAAAATCAGACTATGCAAAGTGATGCACCACCATGCAATGTATGCGGACATATCATGATGCGCAGTGGTACCTGCTACAAGTGTAACAATTGCGGCACCCAGGGTGGTTGCAGTTAAGCTGAATATTGGAAAACCAACTAAGATTGTACCCCATTAAAGAAGATCCCGGTTTTTAGACCGGGATCTCTGTTTTTTATACAGGTATAAATTCGATACTATCTAAAGGATATTTATGGCGTAGTTCTTATTAGCGTGGAAAAAGAAATGTTTCTATTTTGAGGCATCACTAATAAGTAACCTTATGAAAATCCGACTGCTGATAGGCTCCTTTTTTTTATTACTAATTATGGAAAGTTGTCACCGGAGTTTTACTCCATTTCAGGCAGCGAATGCACCTAGAGGAAAAAAATGCGGGGTAATAAAATGATCGCCTTATTCTGAAATTTCATTCACCCGAATGAATTTCAGATTATTTTCTTTTACCCATTTTGCGATTTGTATCAGGCGATCGCGGGAAACAGATAATTTATATTTAGGATTGGCGATCTCATGCGCGGTAAAAATAATACTGGCCCTTTTCTCATAAGCCTGGGCGATCATTTTCTGTACCATATTATTATCAGGCCATGATTGATTAGTATCATCAATATCCGGCCCGTAGAAAACCTGTCCGCGGATCTGCTGAAAGATCAAAGCGTTGGCGCAATTATTTTTATTGGCCAGGGCCCTTACACTATTGAAATATTTCAGCAGCATATTATCCAGCTCCAGATTATGGCTGCCAAACGGAAAAGCGAAATCAGTGAGATGAAAACCATCCGCCTGCATCAATTTAAGATCGGGTAAGATCTCATTTTCCAATACATAATTCATTCCCTTACTCTCAAACATTTTTCTGAGATCACAATGATTTGTGGTATGATAAGCGATCTCATGACCATGTGACCGAATCGAGATCAGTTTTTGTTTCTGTTCCGCGCTAAGAGTATGATATTTGCAAACGTAAAAAGTCGCTTTGATCTGAAGCGAATCCAGCAGGGAGAGATTTTTGTACCAGTTGTTGATACTGGCATCATCGAATGTAATGGCAACTCCTCCATCCATCATTGTTCCATCCTGGTGAGGCAAATCCTGCCTGCACCCTGAAACCAGGAAGTAGACATAAAGTAATACAGGCAGACTTTTTTTAAGTCTTGTAAAATGAAACATATGCAGGAGGAAATCGATGGTTTAGAGATCCATTAACCTGCGCAAATATAGGAGGGTAAAGCAATAAAAGACAAAGAGAGCCGCTGATTAGAATCAATATTTCAGGACTTCCCGAAAACATTGCTCACCGCGCCTTCAAGCATAGGAAATTTCTCTACTACATAGCTTTTTATACTGTCGATAGCCTTTTTTGCCTGTACTTCGGTAAGGCCGGCGTCTTTTACTAGTCGGTCGATGAGTTCTTGTTGCATATTTTAAACTTTTCTCAAGCTACCTTTAGCAAGCTCAGCTTGCTCTTGTCAAATTTTCTCTTTGCGTATTCCAGGTCAAGGTTGAATTGGGTCTCTTTGGAAGAAGGGAGCTCAAACATGGCATCGGTAAGTATGCTTTCACAAATGCTGCGCAGACCGCGGGCGCCGAGTTTATATTCCATGGCTTTCTCCACCATAAAATCAAGCACATCATTGTCGATATGCAGCGCGATATTTTCCAGGTCAAATAATTTCTGATATTGTTTGATCAGCGCGTTCTTAGGTTCGGTCAGAATGGCGCGCAGGGTCTCAGCATCAAGCGGATCCAGATGAGTAACTACTGGCAAACGGCCAAGCAATTCCGGTATCAATCCAAAATGTTTCAGATCAGTTGCATTAATGTATAGAAGCAGATTTTTCTTCATGCTTTCCTGCAGTTCCTTGTCCACATTAAAACCGATCGTATTGGTTTGCACCCTGCGGGCGATGATCTTATCAATGCCATCAAATGCACCTCCACAGATGAAGAGAATATTCTGTGTATTGATCTTTATAAGCTTTTGTTCCGGATGTTTACGACCTCCCTGAGGCGGCACTAATACATCCGTTCCTTCTAATAATTTCAGCATACCCTGCTGCACTCCTTCGCCACTTACATCACGTGTTATAGAAGGGTTATCGCCCTTACGTGCGATCTTATCAATCTCATCAATATAAACAATGCCACGCTCAGCAGCGGAAACATCATAATTGCAAACCTGCAATAAACGAGTAAGAATGCTCTCAACATCTTCTCCTACATAACCTGCTTCTGTAAATACAGTAGCATCCACAATAGCAAATGGAACATTCAGCATTCGTGCAATACTTTTCGCAAGGAGGGTCTTACCAGTACCGGTTTCACCTACCATGATGATGTTGCTTTTTTCTATTTCTACATCGTTACCATTATTATTATCGGAAGGTTTTTGTTGCAGTCTTTTGTAGTGATTGTATACAGCAACTGCAAGCACTTTCTTCGCTTCGTCCTGACCAATAGCATATTCGTCCAGGAATTTTTTTATCTCGATGGGCTTTTTAACTGTAAGCTTAAATGCCGCAACACCCCGGTCATCCTTCATAGTAAGTTCCTGGTCTATGATCTCACGGGCATGCTCTACGCAGTTCTCACAAATATGCCCTTCCTGTCCGGCAATAAGTATTTTAACTTCATCGCGACTGCGGCCGCAAAAAGAACAGTGTAAAGGATTCTTAGCCATGAGTTTTTATAAAGAGTTCAGGGTACCAATAGGTACTGTAAAATTATAAAACCGTCCGGGAAGGACGGCTTTATTTTGGAAGAAAATCCTAAAGAGTTAATAATTAATACATTAAAGTTTGTCCACGATCTTGTCAACGATGCCATATTCGATGGCTTTAGTCGCATCCATCCAATAATCACGGTCAAAATCTTTCATGATCTGTTCGATGGTCTTGCCACAATTCTCTGCAAGTATCCTTGCTCCAATGTCTTTTACGCGTCGGGTTTGCTCGGCCTGGATCTCCAGATCGGTGCTTACGCCCTGAATAAAACCACCTAATGAAGGCTGATGGATCATCACTTCTCCATGAGGATAGATCAGTCGTTTTCCTTTTACTCCACCACTAAGAAGGATAGAACCCATGGAGGCAGCCAGTCCCATGCAAATGGTGGTCACCGGACTTTTCAACATGCGCATGGTATCATAGATCACCATGCCACTGGTTACAACACCCCCCGGACTGTTGATATAAAATTTGATCTCTTTACCTGAATCATCCGCTTCGAGCAGCAACATTTTACTCACTACATCTTTCGCGCTCTTGTCATCCACTACTCCCCAGAGATACACGGCACGTTTATCGAAAAAATATTTTTCGAGCTTTTTATTGAACATACCCAGGTCACTTTTTGGCTGTTCTTCTTTTTCAGTCTCTTCATCCATTCGGTAGGAATACATAGGTTAATCTTTTTTAAGTTTCCGCGGACTGGTAAGTAATACCTCATCCACCAATCCGTATTCTTTTGCTTCAGGAGCGGTCATCCATTTATCACGATCGAAATCTTTAGCAATCTGCTCTGTGTCCTTGCCGGTATGATGGCTTACTACCTCATAGAGTTCAGCTTTCAATTTTCGGATCTCATTAACCGTTATCTCAATATCACTTGCCTGTCCGCCAATGGCGCCGCTGGGCTGATGCATCATGATACGGCTATGTTTCAATGCGGCTCTTTTTCCATTAGTTCCTGCTCCTAATAATACGCAGGCCATAGAAGCAGCCACTCCAATACATATAGTGGCAATATCGGGCGTTACATATTGCATAGTATCGTATACACCCAATCCGGAATATACACTTCCGCCGGGACTATTAATATACATATTGATATCACGAGAACGGTCGGATGAATCCAGGAACAATAACTGCGCGGTCACAATATTGGCGATCTCATCATTGATAGGATAACCAAGAAATATAATACGGTCCATCATCAAACGACTGTATACATCCATCACAGCGATATTCAGCGAACGCTCCTCAATAATATTAGGTGTCATCGCGGTCACCAGGTGCTTACCATAGCTGTCCAGCGTATTACTGGAAATGCCACGATGTTTAACGGCGTACTTCTCAAATTCGGAGTTGAAGCTCATGAGTCTTTTATTAGAATTTATTTAAGGCCTTCTGGCCGGGTAATCAGTCAACAAATATCCGTCCAAACGGGGGAATGGCAAAATTAGATGACGATTTGGCAATAACGAAGGTTGATGGGTTGAGCTGTTGAGGGGTTGAGTAGTTGAGTGTTGATGGGTTTAGCGAGCACCCCAATTAAGGAACTGTTCACTCAACTTCTCAACAGCTCAACCTCTCAACTCTCAATGATGATGCTCACTCACCATCTTGGTAAACTCTTCTGCAGAGATGGCCTTTCCTGTGGGATTGGTTTGCGCCGCCGCCCATTCAAATACTTTCTGTGTCTGAAGACGATTATAGGAATCTTCAACATATTTTTTGTCCTTCATCATGCGCTCAATATAATCGGTCACCCAGGGCTGGTCTTCCGACATATTGCCACCCATATAGCTGGCGAGTTGTTGTTTGGCGAAGGCACGGATTTCATCAGGTGCCACCTGTATTCCATTTTCATGGATGATCTTATCTGAAATAAGGGTCCATTTCAGTTGATTGAGGAATTTCGGAAACTCCGATTCAATTTCCTCTTCCGTCTTAGGCTCTTCGGTTTGTGATTGCAGCCATTTTTTTAAAAACCCTTCAGGAAATTCAACCTTGGTATGGTCAACCAGAATATGATATACCTGGTCCTGGATCTGGCTGTTCGCCTGACCAGCCCAGTAAGTCGCGATCTCTTCTTTTATTTTATTGCGGAAATCAGCTTCCGTCTTTATTTCCTTTGCCGGGTAAAGTTGTTCAAAGAAAGCTTCATTCAATTCTTTCTTTTCCATCAAACCAACCTTGGTCAGTTCAATGTTGAAATATTTTTCAGCCGCAGTTGGATCTTCTTTCATTCCCAGATCGCTGATGATCCATTCTCTTTCTTTTTCTTCAAAAGCATCTTTTAATTGAGCGGTCTCTGTATCGCCGGCTTTCTTCCCCATCCACTTACTGCGAAAAGCAGGAGCAAAATAACTTACCAGGGTAGAATTATCTTTTTTAGGCGCGCCTTCAATGGCTTCGCCGGCTGCATTTGATTCCTGAAAACTTAAATTGAGCACATTCTCTTCAGTCTTAACCGTCTCCTCATCCTTCATATTTCCATTGCGATTCTGAATGCGGTTCACTTCTCCGTCGATCATTTCTTCAGTAACGATCACATCGTAACGGTTAACTTTTGCCGTAGCCAGATCAGGCAAAGCAAAACCAGGTTTCATGCCGATCTCAAAATGGAAAGTATAATCGATCGGATTGTTTACATCCAGTTGGTGAAGATCATTTTCTAATGGAAGAGGCTGAGCGAAAATATCCATTTTGGATTCCTGCATAAAACCGATCAGCTCACGATCAACTGAACGAAGAACCTCGTCGGTAAAAAGGGAAGAACCATACATTTTTTTAATCAGTCCGGCAGGTACCATTCCCTTACGAAAACCAGGGATATTGGCTTTTTTACTGTATTCTTTCAGCGCCTTTTCAAATGAAGGGAGATAATCTGTTTTTTCCAGTTTAACAGACAGCTTTTCATGAAGGAGGCCGATGTTTTCTTTTGTAACGATTGCCATTATAGAAAGAAGTTTAGAAGGTTTAGGAGGTTGAGAAGGTTGAGAGCTGAAAAGTCTGTTAACCAAACTTTCTAAACTTTCTCAACCCTCTAAACTTCCAATTGTCCGGATGAAGGGACTCGAACCCCCATACCTTACGGCATCAGATCCTAAGTCTGACGTGTCTACCAATTTCACCACATCCGGGATAGTTATTACTTGGAAGTTAGCAGTTGGCAGTATTAACTGCTAACTGTCAACTGCTAACTCCAAACTGTTTTGGGGTGGCAAAGGTATGCGAATCCTGCAAGAAAACGGCCGTTTTTTCGTAAATTCGTGAGGCATGGATACCCTTGTTGACATACCTAAGTATAATCTGAATGAAGAGGAGGAGAAAAAGCTCATTCTCAGGGAATACCGTTCCCTGCTGAAGGTGCTTCGTACCAAACTTAAGCCAGGAGACCGCAAGCTGATCCGCGTTGCCTTTGAAATGGCTGCAGAGGCACATAAGACCATGCGTCGGAAAAGCGGAGAACCCTATATACTTCATCCACTGGCTGTCGCTAAGATCTGCTGTGACGAAATTGGCCTCGGAGTACGTTCTACTATTTGTGCTCTTTTACATGATACGGTAGAAGATACCGATGTTAGCCTTGAAGATATTGATCGCGAATTTGGCGGTGAAATATCTCGAATTGTAGATGGTCTTACCAAGATCTCCAATGTAATAGATGTAAACGCTTCCCAACAGGCAGAGAATTTCAAAAAAATCCTGCTTACACTGACCGACGATCCAAGGGTGATCCTTATAAAACTGGCAGACCGGCTGCATAATATGCGTACGCTGGACAGTATGAAACGGGAAAAACAACTGAAGATATCTTCGGAAACGGTTTATGTGTATGCGCCGCTGGCGCATCGAATGGGTTTGTATAATATCAAGACCGAGATGGAAGATCTGGCCATGAAGTACATGGAGCCAGACATCTACAAACAGATCGCTAGAAAATTGGCGGAGACCAAAAAAGATAGAAGCCGTTATATAAATGAATTTATCAAACCGATTCGTGATAAACTGGAAAAAGCCCAGTTGAATGCGGAGATCTATGGCCGCCCAAAAAGCATTCACTCCATCTGGAATAAGATGAAGAAAAAGGGAGTAGACTTTGAAGAGGTCTATGATCTTTTTGCCATACGTATCATCATCGACTCTCCACCTGAAAAAGAAAAAGAAGATTGCTGGAAAGTATATTCCATGATCACGGATGAATACAATCCCTCTCCAGAAAGATTACGCGACTGGCTTAGTAATCCAAAAGCGAATGGATATGAAGCCTTACATACAACGGTGATGGGACCGCAAGGGAAATGGGTGGAAGTACAGATAAGAACGCTTCGCATGAATGAGATCGCGGAGAAGGGATTGGCGGCACACTGGAAGTATAAAGAAGGAAATGCGGATGAGAGCCGGTTTGATAAATGGTTTCAGCAGATACGTGAAGTGATCACAAGCCAGGATACAGACTCGGTGGACTTTCTGCAGGATTTTAAGACCAGTTTTCTGGCAGAGGAAATTTATGTGTACACACCTAAGGGAGATATTAAAATGCTTCCTGTAGGGTCTACCGCTCTTGATTTTGCTTTCTCAATTCACTCTGCCATCGGAGTAAAAACGATAGGCGCAAAAGTGAATCATAAACTGGTGCCTATCAGTCACAAACTGCATAGTGGCGACCAGGTGGAGATCATCACCAGCAATAAACAAAAAGCATCTGAAGATTGGTTGTCTTTTGTTGTTACCTCAAAAGCGAAGGGAAGGATCAGGGATTCATTGAAAGAGGATAAAAAATTAGTAGCTGAAGAGGGAAAGTATACCCTTCAAAGAAAATTGGATGGTGTAGGAGCCGCATTCAACCAGCATAATATAGAAGAGCTGGTGCAGTTTTATAAATTAAGTTCTAACCTGGATCTTTTTTACCAGGTAGCGGTAAAGAATATCGATCTCAAGGAATTAAAAGAGTTTAAGACCGTTGGCGATAAGATCGAAGCGCCAAAACCACTTAAACATTTTCCTGAAAAACATGAAGTGCCTCATGCGCACCTGGTACATAGAAAAGATACGGAGCTGGTGATCTTTGGGGAGAGTAGTGATAAGATCGTGTATAATCTGGCCAATTGTTGCAAACCCATTCCGGGAGATGACGTGTTTGGATTTGTAACTACCGGGAAGGGACTGACCATTCACCGAACAAATTGTCCCAATGCGGCAAAATTATTAGCGAATTATGGGCACCGGGTGGTGAAGACCAAATGGGCCAAGAATAAGGAGATCTCTTTTCTTACCGGAATCAAAATCATTGGTATTGATGATGTGGGTGTGGTCAATAAGATTACCAACCTGATATCCGGTGAATTGAAGATCAATATATCTGCTATTACGATTGAGGCCAATGAAGGACTGTTCATGGGAAACATACGATTGTATGTGTATGATAAAGAGGAACTGGACGTGCTGGTTCAACGATTGCTTGATCTGCCCGGAATTGAATCCGTAGAGCGGTATGATATGGAAGATATACCTTCCTGAATTTGAACTCAGATTATAAATTCACATCATAATTGGTCTGAATTGTGAAAGGGGATATTTATAAAATTTTATTAACTTGTTCCCTTTCAAAACTATTTTTCGCGTTAACACCCCAACAATGAGATTGAACCTTGTGCGGCTATCCGTTGTAGTTAGCTTTCTATTTTTATTTATTGCCAGATCAAATGGTCAAAGTTGCTTACCTACTGGTATTAACGGAAGGGTAATCAATTTATCCTGTAACCAGATTTGTTCTACGCTGGTTTTTCAAGTGCCGCATTTAAAGTCTACTGAAGATTATACACTGGTTTCTATACCTTATACTCCCTTCCCTTATACAACGCCTACAGGGGTTGAAGATTTCGCCCTTTATGCAGATGACCAGTATAGTTTTTTGATAACATTGCCTTTTAGTTTTTGCTTTTATGGCAACACCTATAATAATACGGTGGTAGGTTCAAATGGTATCATGACTTTTGATCCGGCCAATGCAAGCTGCGCAAATGCCTGGCCAATCACAACTACTATTCCTTATGCAGGTGGAACGATTTGCAGTTCCGCCTCCACTTATTATCCAAAAGCTTCTATTATGGGAGCCTATGCGGATCTGGATCCAAGAACTGTAGCCAGTCCGGCCACGCGAAAAATTCAGTGGGACGTTACCGGGACGGCCCCATGCAGAAAATTTGTTGTAAGTTTTTACAATATAGGTGTGTTCAACAATTCTTGCGGTTTATCAAATCCTCACACGTTTCAAATGGTGATCCATGAATCTACTGGCATTGTGGATATAAACACCCAAAACGTTAATTTTTTAAGTTGTGGCTCATCAACTAATTCTGGTAACGGTATTCAGGGTATCCAGGATTTTAGCAGAACCAAGGCAGTGGCAGTTCCGGGAAGGAATAATGCAAGATGGAGTGAGCAAAATGCCTCCCAGCGATTTGTACCATCAGGCGCTACTTCTTTTTTTCAATCGGTACAATTGCTGGATATGGGTGGAGCTGTTGTAGCAACCGGCGATACATTAACAACAACACTAGGGTTATTAGATCTTCGCTTCACCAATTTCTGCACCACAGCAGGAACCAATCAATATGTAGTAAAAACTATTTTCACTACCTGTGATGGTACCGGTTTTCAATTGACCTCATTAGATACGATCACTATCAACCGAACTAATTTATTAAATGCTACCGCTAGTGCGACAGCCGCTACCTGTGGTCCACCAGATGGAACCATTACTGTAACCGTTCCTGCAGGAGTAGGTACTCCTCCCTATACTTATACATTAGATGGAGGTGCACCAATAGTAGGTCCAAGTCCCTATACATTTACTGGTGTCTCTTCCGGTCCGCATGTAGTAACGGTGACTGATGCTTCTGGTGGTTGCACCAGCACGATCAATATAACTGTCACGCTGAATGGAGTTATCACAGAAACACATACTACTACCGCCACTGCCTGTGTAGGCGTGAACAATGGCAAGATCACTATTCTTACTGCTGGTGGTATAGGTCCTAATTATAGTTTTGTTATTGACGGAGGACCGCCGGTTACCGGTACCCTGCCTTATACATTCAGTAATCTTTCTGCTGGTGGTCATACTATTCAGGTCATTGATCTGACTACAGGTTGTAATACAGGACTCATTTTTATACTGGTGCCTAACGGCCCGGGTATTACCGGAACTGCTTTCGCATCACCGGCATCTTGTGTGGGAGTGAATAATGGTTCATTAATTGTTACTGCCACAACGGGCATAGCGCCATTTACCTGGTCGCTGGATGGTGCCCCTTATGTTCCTGGAGCCAGTCCTATAACTTTTAATAACCTGGCTGCAGGTAGTCATTCGGTGATCATTCGCGATGCCAATAATTGCAGCATCCTTGTTTTTGCTACTGTGCCCACAGGCCCAGGAGTAAGTGGTACAGCAACACCCACTGCCACTTCCTGTCCTACGGCTAACAATGGTTCTATCCTTGTTACTGCAACCTCCGGCACCGCTCCTTTTACCTGGTCATTGGATGGTGGAGCATTCGTTGCCGGAGCTAGTCCATATACATTTAGCGGAGTAGCCGCAGGTGCGCATACGGTTACTATTAAAGATGTAAACAATTGTACTATTCTTATTCCTGTGACCATAACAGCAGGTGCAGCATTGACCGCTACCACCACCACTACACAAACTTCCTGTGCTGCCGCTGCAAATGGTTCGATCACTATAGATAATGCCAACGGAACAGGTCCTTATAGTTTTGTTTTGGATGGAGGAGCACCTCAGGCAGGAACAATTCCATATACTTTTAATAATGTGGCTGCTGGTGGTCATACCATCGTAGTTACTGATGCCACTGGTTGCAGTTCAGCGCCCATTCCGGTAACTGTAATCGCCGGTGCTGGAATTACGGGTACAGCAACGCCAACTGCAACCACTTGTCCAACTGCAACCAATGGATCTATCCTTGTAAATGCCACCTCAGGTGCTTCACCTTTCACCTGGTCTTTAGATGGGGCCGCCGCTGTGCCCGGAGCAAATCCATATACTTTTAATAATGTAGCTGCGGGAACACATACCGTGGATATCACTGATAATGTTGGATGTTCAGTATCCCTGATAAACATTGTGGTAAGTCCGGGTGCCGCATTGACCGCCACCACTTCAGCTATTGCCACCAGTTGTTCAGGAGCAAGTAATGGAAGCATAACAGTAACACCAGTGGGAGGTACGGCTCCGTTTACTTTCGCCATTGATGGGGGAGCTCCCCAGGCGGGAACTGTACCATATACATTCACCAATCTGGCATCAGGCTCGCATAATATTATTGTTGCAGATGCAGTAGGATGCGTGACCAATACTATTATTGAAATTGTACCAGCAGGACCTAATCTTACCACTACGGTCACCCAAACTGCAGTGCTCTGTAATGGAGGTTCAACCGGTTCAATAAATATCACCGTTCCAACAATTGGAACACCACCTTATCAATATTCATTAGATGGAGTCACCTGGGTTGGGACAAATATTTTCAATGGATTGCCTGCAGGAAATTATACCGCGTATTATCGGGAGTCCAATGGATGCCAGGGTTCTACTTCGGTTACAGTGTCCGAACCAACGACTCTTGCAGCAACTAACAATACCATTCCGGTAGTTTGTAATGGGCAGAATAATGGAACAATAACGATCAATGCAAGTGGTGGGGTAGGACCTTATCAATATTCAATTGACGGAGGAGCCACCTGGGTGGCAAACAATGTGTTTAATGTAGCGGCAGGTAGTTATACGGTGCTCATTCGTGATGTAAATAATTGCAGCACCACACAGAGCATGATAGTTACTCAACCCCTTGCACTTACAGGTTCTGTAGTAACCACGCAGGCAAGTTGCAATGGAGGAAATAACGGAACCATCACTGCAAATGTTTCAGGAGGCAATAGTAATTATCAATATTCTATTGATGGTGGTGCCAATTGGCTTTCTTCAAATAGTTTTAATGTCGCTCCAGGAAATTATACGGTCGATGTAAAAGATGCATTGGGTTGTACCATCAGTATTCCTGCAATAGTTGGACTGGGTAATAATTTAAATATAACACCTCAGGCAGATGCGATTATTTGCGAAGGCAGTAATATACAATTGAACCTTGTTTCTAATGCCACGCAATATTCATGGGCTCCGTCAACCGGATTGAGCAGTACATCTGTTTCGAATCCGGTGGCTAATCCTACCGTTACCACTCAATATATTGTTACAGCTACACTTCAACGTTGCGCAGTGAATGATACCGTAAACGTTTTTGTAAATCCGGCTCCTGTTCCGGATGCAGGTGGCTATGGCGCTATTTGTTTCGGCCAATCTTATCAGTTGCGGGGATCAGGCGGTGTGCGATATAGCTGGACCCCGAATACTTTCCTGGATAATCCTGCGGTAGCTAATCCGATCGCTACGCCAACGCGTACTATTGTCTATACTCTTTCTATCATGGGCGATATAAATAATTGTCCTTCCCTGGTTACAGATACTGTATCAGTGGATGTAACCCCGCCTATCCGGATCACAACTTTTCCATTCGATACTATTTTATATGAGAATGACCTGGTGCAATTGCTGGCCGTGTCGGCGGTGCCTGCGGCGAATAATTTTATTTGGACACCTGTTATTGGTTTAAGTAACCCGGCCATCCCTGATCCAATCTTAACAGCAGGTCCTGTTGGTGATGTGATCCAGTATAAAGTAACAGCCACCAGCGCGGCCGGATGTAAAGGAGAAGGATTTGTAAAAGTAAAGGTGTACAAAGGTCCGGAACTTTATGTGCCTACTGCCTTTACGCCAAATGGAGATGGATTGAATGATCGATTCTATCCATTCCCTGTAGGGATCAAATCAATTAATTATTTCAGGGTCTATAATCGCTGGGGACAGATCATGTTCAATTCTACCACTCTTTACCAGGGCTGGGATGGAAAATATTCAGGGGTGCTTCAGCCAAATGGAGTATATGTCTATATGGCGGAAGGGGTAGATAAAAATGGGAATAAGATCACGAAAAAAGGAACCATAACTCTGATTAAATAGTTTTTCCCAACAATTCTTCAATTTATTCCTCTTCCACCCTTCAAGAGCCTATTTTTGCCGCCGAACAACTGCAACAAATTCTATGGTAGACGTAATTCTTGGACTGCAATGGGGAGATGAAGGGAAGGGCAAGATCGTTGATTTTTTCGCTAAGGATTATGATCTCGTGGCCCGTTTTCAGGGAGGTCCTAATGCGGGTCATACGCTTTATGTAAACGATATTAAAGTAGTGCTTCACCAGATCCCTTCCGGTGTATTTCATAAAGGCATGATTAATCTGATTGGTAATGGCGTAGTGCTGGATCCTGTTACCCTGAAAAAAGAATGTGATACGGTGGCCTCTTTTGGGGTGGACCTCACCAATAATCTTTTTATCTCTGAGCGCACGCATCTTATTCTTCCCACACACCGCGCATTAGATAAAGCTGCTGAACTTTCAAAAGGTAAAGAGAAGATCGGTTCAACATTGAAAGGCATTGGTCCCACATATATGGATAAGACAGGCCGCAATGGTCTGCGCGTAGGGGATCTGCTGGATAAAAATTTTACTACTTCCTATATTAAATTAAGGATGAAACACCAGCGCTTGCTGGATAATTTTAATTTCCAGGAAGATATTACTGCCTGGGAAGAGGAATTCTTTGAAGCGCTTGAATTTTTGCGCACACTTAACATTGTGAACGGAGAGTATTTCATCAATGAACAATTAAAGGCAGGCAAACGAATTCTGGCGGAAGGCGCCCAGGGTAGTATGCTTGATATCGATTTTGGTACCTTCCCCTATGTAACTTCCTCCAGCACTATTTCCGCAGGAGTCTGCAGTGGTTTAGGATTAGCCCCTCATCATATTGGTGATGTAATCGGAGTAACTAAAGCTTATTGCACCCGGGTGGGCGGCGGTCCATTTCCGACTGAACTGGATAATGAATTAGGAGAAGAACTTCGTAAGGTCGGTAATGAGTTTGGTGCCACCACTGGCCGTCCACGCCGTTGTGGCTGGATTGACCTGGTAGCCCTGAATTTCGCCTGTATGGTGAATGGGGTAACTAAAATTGTAATGACCAAGGCCGATGTGCTGGATTCCTTTGAGACCCTGGAAGTTTGTACAGAATATGACATAAAGGGAAAAAGGACCAGCCAGGTGCCATTTCAAATGGACAGGAATAAGCCCTCCCCTGTGTATAAAGAATTCAAAGGCTGGCATACTGACACAAGCAAGATCAAGCATTTAGCTGATCTGCCCGGTGCCACCCTTGAATATGTGGATTTTATTAATAAGTACCTGGGAGTGAATATTGATTTTATATCTAATGGCCCCGGACGTGACCAGATCATTTCGGTTCAAAATAAAGAGCTAAAAAAATAATTTAAAAATTTGGCGGATTAAAAACTTCGCCGAAATTTTACAGCTATAATCCTAAAAGACCATGGCAATTAAATCTGAGAAAGGGAAAAAGGCTGCCGGGAAAACTGACTCCGCATCCGAAAAGAAAACAAGCGTTAAACCATCACCTAAACCTGCAAAACAGGATGAGGAGGATGACGATGATTTAGATGATGATGAGGAGAAAACCGAAACATCTGCAAAAGCGGGTAAGGCTTCTTCATCTAAGAAAAAAGATGAAGAGGATGACGATGAAGTGGAAGATGCTCCCGACGATTGGGAAAAACCAGAAGAAGAAGTGGAGTGGGATCCAGATTTTCAGGAATTCGATCTTCCTCCATCAAAAGGAAAGAAAGCCGGCGGAACCACTGGTAAAAAAGGAGCATCGGAAGAAGAAGATTTTAAGATCGATGATGAATTCAAGGACCTTTTTGATGATAAGGACTTTGATGATGATGAAGATGATGATTACTAATTGCCAGTTTTCCATAGACGGTGATGAATTTATAAAAAACAAAGTGCTGAACTATGCTAAAAAATTCAGCACTTTTTGTTTTCTGGACAACCACCAATATCAGTTAGCTCATCATTCTGTCGAATGCCTGCTTGCATTGGGTGTAAAAAGATCTGTAAAAGCCAATGCAGGATCAGCTCTCTCTCAATTGAATGAATTCATGAATGAAAAAAATTCATGGCTATTCGGGCACCTGGCCTATGATCTTAAAAATGAAATTGAGGAATTAAAATCGTCACATCCCGATGGCATAGCATTTCCTGATCTGTATTTTTTTGAGCCGGAAATACTTATAAAATTTGATTTACACAGCATGGAGATCGAAGCGGAAGATCCTCATGCGGTATGGAATACGATCAACGCCATCCAGGAGGAAGAAACCTTACCTGCAAGTCCCTCTCAGATTGAACAACGCTTCAGCCGGGAGGAATATATTATGGTCATAGAACGATTAAAGCAGCATATTCTGCGGGGCGATTGTTATGAGATCAATTTTTGCCAGGAGTTTTTTGGCGAAATAAAAATTGATCCAGTTCAGGTCTACCAAAAACTAGCCAGCCTTTCTCCCAATCCCTTTTCAGCTTTTTACCGTGTAAGCGATCAGTGGCTGATCTGTGCCAGTCCCGAACGTTTTCTTCGGCGCAAAGGAAGAGAACTACTTTCCCAACCGATAAAGGGAACCAGTCGCCGTATAACTACCGATGCAAAAGAGGATCAATTAAGCCGGGAATTTTTGGAAAATAGCGAAAAGGATCGTTCAGAGAATGTGATGGTGGTGGATCTGGTTCGCAATGATCTTGGTAAAGTATGTGAAGAAGCCAGTGTAAAAGTGGATGAGCTGTTTGGCATCTATAGTTTTCCGCAGGTGCATCAGATGATATCTACTGTGAGTGGAACTTTAAAAGATAAGTTGCCTTTCACTGAAATTATCAGGGCCTGTTTCCCAATGGGATCGATGACCGGCGCACCAAAGAAAAAAGTGATGGAGCTGATTGAAAAATATGAAAGAACAAGAAGAGGGATATTTTCCGGTGCCGTTGGATATATTGATCCGAATGGAGATTTTGATCTGAATGTGGTGATCCGTTCCATTATGTACAATGCCGCTACCAATTATGTTTCTATTCAGGCGGGTTCAGGAATTACATTTTATAGTGATCCTGAACAGGAATGGGAGGAATGTATGATGAAGGTGGAGGCTATTATTGACCTAATATGACCTGCATACTCTCCTCTAAAATTTTGTACCGATTATTAATAAACAAATTCATCTTCTCCTTAGGTAAACGCAATTCATATTTGCCATTTAAAGCGATCTCGTTATCGAAGTTGGGATTATACCGAAGGAAATTGATCATGCTCATGTCAATATATTTCAGAATTACTCCTGAATTAAATCGTCCGTTAATAGAAAATGTAGAAGAACGATTCATTTCTTCTTCATTGATCTGATTAGCCTTGTTTAATAAAAGATCCTTCATTTCATCTTTCGTAACAGTAGTAATACCACCTTCCCCCTCGAAAATATAATGGGTACCGATGAATTTTTTTACATGATTCATCGATTCTGCCGGAAGGAAATATTGAAGGGTCCAGAAATCGCGGCTACCTTTTGCTTTCCGGATGGCGCGATCCACATTACCGGATCCACCATTATACGCTGCGATCACCAGCAACCAGTCGCCATATTTTGTATAAAGAGAGGTAAGCATTCTGGCGGCGGCATGCGTACTCTTTATATAATCCGTTCTTTCATCATTGTAGCGGCTTACTTTTAATCCATATAGTTGCGCAGTGGCCGGCATAAAATTCCAGGGACCCAGGGCACCGGTGCGGGATAAAGCATCGGCTCTCAACCCAGATTCGATCACCGCCAGGTATTTCATTTCTTTTGGTACCCCATGCTGATCCAATACCTGGTCAATCAGATTAAAATAAGGACGACCCCAGTCCTTCATTGACTCATATCCTTTTCTATTATGAGCAATATAATTCTCCACGAAACTAATGGCCATTGGATTTAGTTTGGCCATTCCGCCATCGCCCATGGCTTCCTTCAGTATATGTCGTAAACCCGATTTAAGATCGTTAATGGAACTATCCTTTGGAATCAGCGTATCGGTAATTGGCTTGGGTTGCATGGCCTGGGCGCTCTGAGGATGGGCCGAGGCCAGCATAAAGAAATAAAGGCTGAAAAAGCCCAGAAATAATATGATCTTTTGTTGAAAGGACATTTTTATGATTGGTCCATCAGCATGGCTGAAGCCTTCAGCAAAGATACCTCCTCAAATCGGTTTGCCATAAGCTGCAAACTGAAGGGCATACCATTGCTGTGTTTGAATAGAGGAAGGGAAATAGCGGGACAGCCAACCAGGTTAGCCATCACGGTATAAATATCAGCCAGATACATAGCAATAGGATCATTCATCTTTTCTCCGGCATGGAAAGCCGTTAAAGGAGAAGTAGGCATGATAATGAAATCATAATTTTCGAAAATAGCTTTAGTTCTCGACCATAATAGTTGCCTGACCTGCTGCGCGCGCGTGAAGTAAGCATCATAATAACCGGAGCTGAGAACAAAACTGCCCAGCATGATGCGACGCTTTACTTCTTTTC
>JAYTXP010000015.1:0-3381 GCA_043742885.1 Chitinophagaceae bacterium
ATATATAGATTCTTATTACGAATATGTTTTTAAGGGTTGGAAATTATTCGGAGATCCCGAATTAAAAAAAGCCTGGGATATTCATAGCGCCGCTATCAGGAAATACCTGCTTCGCGAAACAAAGAATGGAAGTTATCTCACCCGCGTGAATATGAATACCGGAAAAGAAGTGGCTCCATATTATGGTGCGCTGGATGCGTTTTATGCGGGCCTGATGGCATATTCCGGTGATGGGGTCAATGCAAAAAAAGTGCAGAAGGCAAATTATTATATGTGGACCCATTTCAACATTGAGCCGGAAGAATTTGATTTTAATAAAGATTCTGTTCGGAGTGCTTATTATGTTCTTCGTCCTGAAAACCTTGAATCTACGTTCTATCTGTACCGAACTACCAAAAAAGATGAATACCTCTGGATGGGAAAAAGAATGGTGGATGATATTCTTACTCATTGCCGCGCAGAGGTTGGTTTTGCTTCATTGAAAAATGTGCTGACCTTTGAAAAAACGAATAGTATGGAAAGTTTTCTTTTTGGAGAGACCTTTAAATATGCTTATCTGATCTTTGCTCCCGAGTCATCACTTGATCTGAATAAATTTGTGCTGACCACCGAAGCGCATCCTTTTAAAATTAAATGATCCTGCGGGAAGCAACCATAGTGGATATTCCGGGGATGCAGATAGTTAGAAATGCTGTTCTTGAGAACCGCTTATCTGATCCGGATCTTGTTCCTGATCAGGATGTGAAGGATTATATTTTGAGGAGAGGAAAGGGATGGGTAACGGTTGAAGGGGATCGGATCACCGGATTTTCTATAATTTCCCTTCAGGATCACAATGTATGGGCACTTTTTGTGCATCCGGAACAGGAGAAAAAAGGATTTGGCAGGATTTTACATGATGAAATGATGCGCTGGTATTTTTCTCAGACCCAGGAAACTATTTGGTTAAGTACGGCTCCCGGAACAAGAGCCGAAGCATTTTACAGAAAGGCCAGATGGAAAGAATCTGGTACCTATGGAAAAGGAGAGGTCCGATTTGAAATGGAATCTCCTTCTTAATTTTATATTAATGAAAAGGTTGAGTTTTATTTTATTGTCGTTTGCGTTTGCTGGATTCGTACTACCAGATAATAGTTGCGGTCAGACCGATTCCATAAACCGTGATGATGGGCCTTATGTTATGTATAAGTCGGGTCGGATTCTTGTTTATGATATTGAAGCAAAGGGGGAAACACTTAAGCTAAGAAAAGATGGGTTTGGTGAATCCAATCGTCATAAGATCCAGTTGAAAGTTAGAACGAATGAGGTGGGAGGATTTTTTCGTTTCCCACTTCAAAAAGAGCTGACTGCCCAAGCCTCAGTATATCCTGAGCCATCAAAACTTTTTATTATCTCTGATATTGAAGGGAACTTCACTGCTTTCCGTAGGTTATTAATTGAAGGTCATGTGATCGACAGCAATTTCAACTGGACCTTTGGTGATGGTCACCTTGTACTGATCGGAGATTTTGTAGACAGAGGTAATCAGCAAACGGAGGTACTCTGGCTGATCTATTCGCTCGAAGAAAAGGCGAAAGCGGCAGGAGGATATGTTCATTATATTTTAGGTAATCATGAGATCATGGATCTTAGCGGAGACCTGCGGTATCTCCAGCCTAAATATCATGATGTTGCGGTGTTGATGGAAACTAGTTTTACAGAACTCATAGGGCCTAATTCTGAAATAGGGAGATGGCTTCGCACCAAGAATGTGGTAGAGAAGATAGGGGATATGTTGTTTACACATGGTGGCATTTCATCCTCTATTAATGTGCTTCAGTTACCCGTTGATACCATAAATCAGCTAAGCCGTCCTTATTATGGTGATAGTGCTTACCATTATGCAGATCCAAGGCAGGAAACAATTTATGGTGATCAGGGCCCATTCTGGTTCAGAGGTTATTATAAGGACGCAACAGGCCATGAACCTTCCATGATTGACAGTTCACTTTCATTATATAGTGTACAACATATAGTAACGGGTCATACCATCATTTCCGACACCATCAGCGTGCTATATGACCATAAATTATTTAATACAGATGTGCATCATGCGGGAGGATTTAGTGAGGCTTTATTAAAGGAAGATGGTCATTTCTACCGGCTGGTAAAAGGCGAGAAAAAATGGCTTTTTTAAAAGGATTTATTTTACATTACATGGCATTTAATCGTTAACCTACAAACCAAACAAATGAAGAAACTTCTCACCTTATTGCTGGCTGCAGGGATACTTGCCTCCTGTAACAATAAGAAAGCCGGAACAGAAAAAACCGAAAAGGACACTACTAAAACAACTACTGATGTGAAACCACCGGCCGATATGGGTAAAGAGCCAACCACTACTGCTACAGGCTGGCCTGAAAAGGATAGAAATGATTTTCTAACAAGTTGCGTAGATGAAGCCGTAAAAAATATCAATGACAGGACAGTTGCTTCCACGTACTGCAGCTGCATGCTTTCCAAACTCGAAGCTGAATATCCGGATGTGAATAAAGCGGCATCACTAACCACTGATGAGGTTACTGCAGTAATGCAGAAATACCGGGATGGTTGTCTTGCAAAATAATCGAACTGAAGCCTCGAATTTTCGGAGCTTTTTTATTGCTATTTAGCCTATTTTTGCCCCTCTTAAAACAAAGGATAAAAATGGCAAGATCTATAGCGTTCAGGGAAGCTCTTCGGGAAGCAATGCAGGAGGAAATGCGGAGGGATGAGAGGGTATTTCTGATGGGGGAAGAGGTTGCCGAATACAATGGCGCCTATAAGGTAAGCCAGGGCATGCTTGCCGAGTTTGGCCCCAAACGCGTGATAGATACACCAATCTCTGAGCTGGGTTTTACTGCTGTAGGAGTGGGTGCGGCACAGAATGGCTTAAGACCCGTAGTTGAATTTATGACTTGGAACTTCGCAGTTCTTGCCTTAGATCAAATATTAAATACTGCTTCTAAAATGCTGGCAATGAGCGGCGGACAGATTAGTTGCCCGATTGTTTTTCGTGGTCCTAATGGCTCTGCTGGTCAGTTAGGTGCTCAGCATTCCACTGCTTTTGAAAGTCTTTATGCAAATATTCCCGGTATCAAAGTAGTATCTCCCAGTAATGGTTATGATGCAAAAGGATTGCTGAAACAAGCCATCCGCTATGAAGAAGATCCGGTAGTATTTATGGAAAGTGAAGTGATGTATGGAGAAAAATCTGAGGTGCCCGAAGAAGAATATTATATCGAATTGGGTAAAGCGGATGTGAAAAGAACAGGTCGTGATGTGACCATCGTTTCATTTAATAAAATGATGAAAGTGGCCCTGGGTGCAGCTGCCGAACTTGAAAAAGAAGGAGTCAGCGCC
>JAYTXP010000016.1:0-1924 GCA_043742885.1 Chitinophagaceae bacterium
CCCAGCAATGATACCTGCCACCTATTCGCCTGGCGTTATTTCCTGGAACTGGACACCAACTGCCGGATTAAGTTGTACTGATTGTCCAACTCCTGCCGCCAGCCCTACCTATAAAACAACGTATCGCGTTGTATATACTGATGGTTTTGGATGTTCCAATTTCTCAGAGGTAGTAATATTCGCGATCTGTAAAAATGCCAATCTCTTTATTCCAAATAGTTTTTCTCCAAACGGTGATGGAAATAATGATGTCTTCTACCCGAGAGGAAAAGGCCTTGATAAAGTAAAATCACTTCGCATTTTCAATCGTTGGGGTCAGGTTGTTTTTGAGAAAAAAGATTTCCCGGTAAATGATGCTTCCCAGGGATGGAACGGAAGTTTCAAAGGAACAAGGCCAATAGCAGGCGTTTATATTTACCAGGCAGAAGTGTATTGCGAAAATGGAGAGATTATTACTTTAAATGGAAATGTAGCATTGATATTATGATGAGGAAAAGAGTCCATATGAAATTATTACGAAACCAGTTCACGGCCCTTCTTTTATTATTAAATTGTAGTAGTGCTATTTCACAGGATGTGCACTTCTCGCAATTCTTTGAAGCACCACTCTGGAGAAATCCTTCACTTGCTGGAATATTTAATGGAGACATACGCGTACAAGGTGTATACCGTGATCAGTGGAATAGCGTAACGGATGCTTACAGAACATTTTCTTTCAATGCAGAATATAAAGCGTCGGTAGGACAAGGATCAGATTTTCTTACAACTGGTTTTCAACTTCTTCATGATCAATCGGGCACTATTGGATGGGGCACCAGTTACCTGATGCCAACGATCAATTATCATAAATCGCTTAGTGAATACAAGAACAGTTATTTATCTCTGGGATTTATGGGTGGTTATGTAGAGCATCGGTTTGATGTAACAAAAATGACGACTAACTCAAGTTATGATAATGGAGGAGCCGGAACAGGTGAGAATTTTCCGGGTACGCAATATGGTTATTTTGATGGCAGCGTTGGAATGAGTTATAATGGCGACCTGAATAAAAAGAATACGCATAGTTATTTCCTGGGAGTAGCCTATCATCATTTTACCAAACCAAGGCAAAGCTTTTACCATGATCTTAATATTCAAATGGTGCCTAAATGGGTATTCAGCGGAGGTATTAAATTTGATATCGATGAAACTTCCATGATGACAATACAAGCCGATCATACCAGGCAGGGAGGCCATAATGAAACAATTGGTGGAGCTCTTTACGGTATCAAATTGGGTGATAATCCCGAAAATCCTGATTTTATTATTCATGGTGGCGCTTTCGTAAGATGGAACGACGCGCTTATTCCAGTGGTTAAATTGGAAATGGGAAAAACTTCTTTCTCAGTAAGCTATGATGCCAATATCTCACTTCTGAAACCTTCCTCTTATGGAAGAGGTGGTCTGGAAATGTCTCTTACCTGGGCAGGAACCAACCATAATAACCGTTATAGAAAAGATCTTCTTTATCCCGGGTTCTAAGTTTCGCATCCAACCTTTTTCCAAAAATTTTGTTTGATTATTCAAATTCATAATTATGTCTGTTAGTATTGGCCAATCCGCCCCTCATTTCAAATTATACAATACAGAAAAACAGGAAATTGATCTTGACAGTTTTAAAGGCGAAAATCTGGTACTGTTGTTTTTTCCGCTTGCTTTTACCCGTGTGTGTACTTCAGAACTTTGCTCCATTCGGGACAATATCAGTTTTTATAATAGTATGCACACAAAAGTGATTGGCATTTCAGTAGACTCAATATTTTCCCTGGCAAAATATAAAGAAGAACAAAAACTGAATTTCCCCCTGCTGAGTGATTTTAATAAGGAAATATCAACAGCCTATGGTTCTTTGTATGAAAATTTTGGATTTGGTATGAAAGGCGTA
>JAYTXP010000017.1:0-2693 GCA_043742885.1 Chitinophagaceae bacterium
GCAGGGCCTCATCTTTTTTATAATCCCTTGCCAGGTAATAATAAAGTCGTTGGGATATATACGCCGTTGTTCTGTCTTCCGCTTTCCAAAGTGATGCAATAATATTCGGGCAACCGGCATAGGCAAAGGCCCGGGATAAGCTTAGAAGCCCTTCGCCTTTTGCCAGCTTACCTTTTGCCGTTTCGCAGGCACTTAATACAATGAGATTGGTGGAATCCAGATCAAGATCATAGATCTCGCGGGCTGTAAGCGCATTGTCCCCATCACCCGGATAAAATATAATGGAAGAAAGCATGGGATCAGTATTATCTGCGGCTGCATGCGTGGCCAGATGTATCACTGGAAAATGAGCCGACATTTTCAGGAACCTGGCCTTTGTAGCCAGGCTATCGGTATACAATTCAACATCTTGATCCTTTGTTTCTTTCGCCGACCAGGGCAGTGCAGACATAGTATTTCCAAGACTGTCTTTAAATGATCTGTTTGCGAAGGGTGCGAATGAAATAATGCGATTCAGGGAGGAGGATTTCTTTTCTATACCAATAACTGAACTGGCAAATTGATATTGAATAGAAAATAGCTGCAATAAATAATTTCCATGTTCATCTTCCAGGGCTTCGAAAGGCAGATAACTTAATTCATCATCTGGAATAATGATCAGTCTAGTTATCTGAGATAATTCAGGAAATACCGGCTTGATCAATTTTTTAAAAAGATTGAATGCAGTAGCATGACCATCATAACGAATTCCTGCATCCGTCAGAAATAGGGCTTGCTGAAAAAAGCTAAGCTGTTTTTGAAAGGAAGAATCAATGGAAACATATTTATATTCAAACTTGTTGCCCTCGATCAGCAAGATCAGCAATGCAGTTTCTGTAAGATGATAGGAGAGTATGGCTGTTTTATTATCCATATTTCCCTGCAATTCCTGAATAGTTGGTATCTGACCACGGCTGACCATAACAGTTTGTCCTGACTGATTCTTAATTGCCTCCTGAATATTGTTCAGCTCGATCTCTTTAACACGGATCACAGTATTCAGGTATGACTGGCCACTACTATCGGTTGATTGTCCAATCCGAATAGTAAAACGAGTTATCACCGATTTAAGTGATTCTTCCTGGGCATATAGTTCATTCAACGCCGGCTTGGATGATCTTAATTTCTTCTCCCATCGGTTCAAAGAAAGTACGGATGCTTTATTCTGCTGATCAAAAAAATATACATCTTCCAGATACTCTTTTTTTCGGGTGAGTTGAAAAAGGTGAAGCCCGGTTTCAATGGGCCGGTTATGTACAGAATATTTTATTTTTTGAAGGAAGAGCCTAGCCTCATCACTATTATAGGTTCTTTCCACATGGTCGGCCAGTTGAAAAGCAGATCTGAAAGCGGAAAGCGATAATTGCAGATTTTTCAGATCTTTTGTCTTATCAAAAAGACCTTTAAATGCGTCTGCCTTTGCCACAAGGGTATTGAATAAGTTTATATAGCTATGTACGCCTTCAAAATTTTGGGGCATCACAGTTGGAGAAAGATCATTAAAGTCTGGAACGAATTGCTGCAGGGCAAGCTGGTAAAAAGTAATGGCCCTGTCGGGATTTGATTTTTTCATCCACTGGTCACCTTCAAATTTCAGTAGCAATCCTAGCGAAGTATTCTTCTTGCTGCCATACCATTTGCTAACGTCCGCTTTGGCCTGCAACAAATAATGATCAGCAGAATCATTTTCATTCAATGCAGACATAACCATGGCCAGGTTATAATTGAGATCAATATTTTTCCGGTCGTTCTGATAATTTATCTTTTGAAAATAACTTCTGGCAAGAGCCGGCTCATTTTGTCCCAGGCGTATAATACCAAGGTTATGATTGATCTCATTCGCGTAAAGTTTTAGCGGAAGAAGACTTTCATACATGGTTCTTGCCTGGTCAAGTTCATCCAGTTTTACCAGTAGCGAAGCTATATTGATACGATAATTCGCAAGCAAAGAAGTTTCTGAAGCAGGCGTCAGCGAAATGGCCATTTCAAAATAGATCTTGGCCTGCCGGTAATTTCCGGTTTCATAATACATCACGCCCAGGCGATTATATAATCGCTGAATATCCGTTGGTCTTTTATTCAAGGTTTTAACCAGCGTTTCTGCTTTATGAAAAAACAAAAGGGCGGAATCAAAATCATTTCCGACGTAATAGATACCACCTGTATATACTAATGGAGAAAACAAAAGGGAATCCGGGATCCCTGCAGAACGCTCTTTGATGCGGAAAGCGATCAGAAAATCCTCTTTGGCCCCCGAAATACTGTCTAAAATAAATTGAATATATCCTGATCGGATATGGGCAAGAAAAAGAATGGAATCCTTTTTAGTCTTTTCCGCTTCAGAATAAATAGCCTTGTACAGGGCTAGGGCATGCTGATATAAAAGGTCGGATTTTTTTTGAAGTGCCGGATCATCCCCTGCATGATCAGATGCCTGCTCTGCTTCATGGAATGTTTTTTCGGCTGCCTGTAATTGGTTTCGCAATGATCCTTGTGGAGGCTGATCTCGGGCAATGCCGAATACAACAATAGAAATGAATAACAGAAATAATAGTGGCCTGATCATGATAAGGTTAACTTATCAAAATTAACCTTCCCTTTCTAATTAGCAATGATAATAACACATGGAGGACGTGGCTTGGCGGTTTGAGTTG
>JAYTXP010000018.1:0-2242 GCA_043742885.1 Chitinophagaceae bacterium
TGGAGAAAAACCGGAGAATCTTAAAATGATGGAGGTAATGGATAAACACCTGACGGATCATCCAACAGAAGGTGTCGTGTCGCTGGTGTTGTTTTTCATAGCCTGGCATCATCCGGTGGGACCGAAACGAATACGCAGGCTTTTAAGGATCATGGGCCGCGAAACGATTTACCACCGGAAGAATCTAACCAAACAGGGAATGAAAGAATATATAAAACCATATTTATTACCAGGGTTGAATGTAAGGCACGCCAATCAGGTCTGGTGCACAGATATCACTTATATCCCAACGAGCAACGGCTTTATGTACCTGACAGCAATCATTGATGTGTATAGTAGAAAGATTGTCGGTTGGAGTATTAGTAACTCGCATACTACACAATGGAGCAAAGATGTATTGGAGGATGCGATTGCTCACCACGGAAAACCAGAGATTGTAAACTCTGATCAGGGCAGCCAATATACAAGCGCGTTATGGACACAGTATCTGGAACAGCTTGGAATAAAAATATCCATGGATGGTAAAGGAAGAGCACTTGATAATATCTGGATAGAGCGTTTTTGGAAATCCATCAAATACAATCACATCTATCTGAATCCGGCCGATGATGGCCATGAACTCTTTAAAGGAGTTCATGACCACATGGCCTACTACAATGATAAAACACATCACACCACGAGGCAAACACCGAACGTTCGGTACCTGTAATCAAATAAAAAGGCAGCATAATGACAAAGAACGTTACAGTAAATCTTAACTTAACAGCCTAGCCTTTTGGTATCGAAAAAGGGGAGTATTATAGGCTATGGAATTAGCCTACAAATCAGAAAGTCATTTGCCCAAAGATTTCCTTAAAAAAGTAATGAAATTTGTACGAGCCGACCGGCTTAATCCTCCACGGGAAAAAAGATCCAAGGCGATCTCTATAAAAGAACTTGAAAAATCTACCGAAAAACTTCGCACAGATATGATTAGCAAAGTAATTTTATTGGAAGATAAAAATATAACCTCTAAACTGAATGATTTACCATTATATAATAGGGACAAAGGTCAGGAGAAGGTTTAATTTATAAAGTTTCGTGGAAATTCTATAATAGTTTGTGCCAGATTTGGTCTAATTTTACTAGTAAATTCACTATAATAGAACCAATAAAAAAACATAAGGCTGCGTTCCTGCTTCTCATATTTTCTATAAATATCATAGTGGGATTTGCCTGTGCGGCCGGTTTGGATATGGGTTTTAATAAACATCACCATCATGATGAAGAAGCTGCCATCAGTGCTGAAAGTGATCATCATCATGAAGCAAAAGAGGAATTTGAACACCATCATAATTTAGGCAAAGAACATAAAGAGAGCGATGACAACTGCTGCAATAAAGGCGTAACTGAGTTTTCTCAATCGGATAAACTACTTACACATCTATTTGCTGTTGAAACATTGGCGCCCGGTGTTTTTATCAGGCCGGTTTTTTATTACTTATTCGATATTTCAACAGCAACTAGAAAACCAACTTTAATTCGGGTATTTCGAAATCGTTTTTCCACCTTCCCTGACATACGTGTGTCCATTCAGTCCTTCCAAATTTGATTTTATGTCTTTTCATGGCGTTTGATCTATACAAATGTTGATGCAATTTCCTGTTGCCTCTCTCTTTTAATAATTTAAAACTACGAAAATGAAATCGACCTGCTTCGTAATGGCCCTAGTCTTTGCTATTCTGTCATCTTGCAATAATGGAACTTCCAAACCAAAAGACACCAATAGCTCGAATATGGATAGCGGCAAAGTCAGTCTGCATGCAGACTCTCCCGCCGCAATTAGTATAAAAATAAAGAACATGAATTCCATTAAATCAATAACGGCTTCCTATTTTGATTTAAAAAATGCCCTTGCTAACGATGATGGAAATGCAGCAGCGGATGCCGGGAAAGTGATAATGGAGGAGATTGACATAACGGATACTTCTTCGCTTTCGATTGATCAAAGGAAATTATACATTGAACTAGGTGGTGACATCCGCGAAAACGCAGAACATATTAGCACCAACGCTAGCAAAATAGCGCACCAACGAGAACATTTTGAAATGTTGAGTAAGGACATTTATGACCTAATAAAAACAACGGGTACAGGACAAACCGCATATCGTGATTTCTGTCCCATGTATAATAATGGTAAGGGTGCTTACTGGATAAGTGAAATTAAAGAAATTAGAAATCCATATCTCGGAAAAAAAATGGC
>JAYTXP010000019.1:0-4818 GCA_043742885.1 Chitinophagaceae bacterium
CGAGCCCTGTCTTTTGATATTTGCGCCAGCCTTTCAGTAGAAGGAAATTGGTCATCATAAAGAAATACTCTGTTATAAAAAGCTTTCTCTATCTCATTATGGAAGAAAAGCGAATCATTCATTTCATGGTCTTTGGGCCGGTTGAACCCATAAAAAACAGCTTGTCTTTTATCTTCAGCAGCTTTCCAACCGGGAATATTCGCGATATAATATTTTTTTTGCGCTAGGTTCAGCATAAAGAATATGACAACAAGACCGGTTAAAAATATCAGCGCCTTCCCGGGAAATTGCTGATCCTTTTTCCATTGTATGGGCAGAAAAAGCGTAACCACAATAATTGGTATCTGAAGCCGAATTGAACCCGCTAGAAACAGCAGGAAAAAACAAAAAATAATGGCCCCTGGAAAGCAAATCAGGTAGACCATGGAAGCAATGGAAAGCAGCCAGGTGGCAGAGGTCATGTTCAAAGCTTGCAATCCATTTACTCCAGCAAAAACAAAGAGCAGAAGAAAAACGAAAATACCTGTCCTTCTTTGGAACAAGGAAAGCAATGCCTTACTTATCAATATCCAGGAAATGAACTGACATAAAATTAAAAAACCGGTGTACCAGTTAAAATTTGGATTGGCTTTAAATAGTACTGAAAGTATAAATCCAATCCAGGGATGAATGCCATAATCATAATGCAAAAGATTGGTGGGGGCTTCGCCAAATCCACCCGCCAGCTGATACATAAGAAAGAAATCGTCATCGGAATTGAGGACCGGCAGGAAAACAGATAGTACTACAACCAGGCAGATCAATACAAGTGCAATAGCTAAATGCCAGTCTCCTATTTTCCAATTCCTCTTCATAATTACCTAACTCATTTTTATTATATTCAAATATAAATCTCCACTTCCCAATAAATAGTAAGATCGCCGTTTCTCTTGATATATTTACAAATGACTGGAAAATTGGAGACCATACTGATCCTCGCCCCTCATACCGACGACGGTGAACTGGGTTGCGGAGGATCTATTGCGCGATGGATAGCAGAAGGCAAACAGGTGCATTACGCTGCCTTCTCTCATTGTGAATCTTCCTTACAGGCAGGTAATTCTGGAGGAATTAGTAACAATAAAAAAAATAAAACCGGAGCTGGTCGTATATCCTTCACGCAATGATATTTACCAGGATCACCAGAACTGCTCCATTTTCAATGTCAGACCGATCTGGCTATAGGCCGTATTGGCCTGGTAGTTGGCCCTGGCAAAATGAAACATGAATTTTTTAAGTTTTAATTCCATTCCATATGAAAATCCATTCAGGCCATTACCTCCCGCACCAATATTCAAATCTCTTCTTCGCAAAAAATTATAACCCAGATCCACCACCAGGCGATCATATAGTTCTATCGTAATTCCTATGATCAGGTGATCGATCAGCTTACCGGAGAATCCGAATTTTTTACTGGAAATACCATTCGCATTATTATAACTGGTGTCATTATACCTGATATTAAACCGATTCATCTGCTGGGCCGTCAGTGAAATTAAAAATGGTGAACCTTCTAAGCGTTGCGTAATACCAGCCTGCATTTCAAAAGGCAATTCCTCCGAACTCCCATCCGCATATTTTTTTAATTGGGATCCGGCATTCTTCATCACTACCGATGCGCGAAATCCTCCGCTGCTGTCTGCATACAAAAGCCCCATGTCCATGGCCAGCCCATTGGCGCGATAAGATCCATACCTGGAAGAAATAAATTTCAGACTGATCCCATAATTCCATCGCTGCTGATAAGCCCTGGCGGCACTAACCTGAAACAGCATATCGTTTGCCCGGAACTGACCCAATATATTCCCTGCCGCATCCGTAGCAGGCGATTTTCCATAATTGAAATAGTGCATGCCTGAACTAAAGACGGTCTTCCATGTCTCTTTATAATATCCATATGATAAATGAAAAATGGAAGTGCTGGCATAAAAATCATTGAAAACAAGATGAAGCTGATGATCCATTTCCGGTTTTAGCAATGCAGGATTTTGAAAGGCCATTCCTACCTCATTAGCAGGGTGAGAAACATTTACACCCCCCAGCGCAGTAAGCTTGGGTGTATTACTTAATCGTAGAAAATTAAAGACGGAATTTCCACCCAGCGTTTGAGCGCTAATGGAAGTTGTGCAGGTAAAAAATACAAGCAAAAAGAATATGACTGAACGGGGAATCAAGGTTCTGCGAAGATAACAAGCAATCTCCTGCATAAATTATCCCAGGGCGATCTCTATTACCTCATTCATTTTTTTCACATAATGAAATTTTACTCCCCCGATAAATTCCTTATCGATCTCTTCCACATCTTTTTCGTTTTGTGAACAAACGATGATCTCCTTTAATCCGGCTCTTTTGGCCGCCAAAACCTTTTCTTTAATACCACCTACAGGTAGAACCTGACCTCTTAATGTGATTTCTCCGGTCATGGCCAGGTAAGGTTTAACTCTTTTTCCAGTCAAGGCCGAAGCAATAGACACCATCATCGTAATTCCTGCACTTGGACCGTCCTTAGGAACGGCTCCTTCCGGTACGTGTATATGAATATTTTTCTTCTCAAATAATTTGGAGTCCAGTGTATATTTTGCTGCATTTGAGTGCAGATAGGTCAGTGCCGTGCTTGCACTTTCTTTCATCACATTACCCAGATTACCTGTTAATTTTAATTCTCCTTTCCCATCACTGAGACTGGTCTCAATAAATAGGATATCTCCTCCAACATAGGTCCATGCAAGTCCTACCGCAACTCCCGGCATATTTACTGTTTTGTAAATATCATTACTGTATTTAGGCTTTCCCAGTATTCGTTCTATATCCTCAGAGTTAAGGGATGATTTTACTTTTCCATTCATCACCTGCTCCTTTGCCTGGTTGCGCATGATAGATGCCAGCATACGATCCAGTTCACGCACTCCGCTTTCTCTTGTATAATCCTGAATGATCTTTTCCAATACTTTATCGGAGACCTTAAAAGAATTTTCTTTAAGACCATGCAGTTCCTTTTGCTTTGGCAGCAAATGCGTTTTCGCTATCTCCATTTTTTCTTCAACAGCATATCCACTCAGGTCGATAATCTCCAGGCGATCTCTCAGTGCCGGTTGAATATTCTGTAATGTATTCGCGGTGGCTATGAAGAGTACTTTACTCAGGTCATATTCCATCTCCAGGTAATTATCATAGAAACTATTATTCTGTTCCGGATCCAATACTTCCAGCAAAGCGGAAGATGGGTCTCCTCTCTGATCACTGCCCACTTTATCGATCTCATCAAGTATCATCACCGGATTGGAGGTCTTTGCTTTTTTTAATGACTGTAGAATTCGCCCGGGCATGGCGCCGATATACGTTTTGCGATGACCGCGGATCTCACTTTCATCATGCAAACCTCCAAGACTTAATCGTACATATTTTCTTCCGATGGAGTTGGCAATACTGCGGCCAAGGGAAGTTTTGCCAATCCCCGGAGGGCCCACGAAACAAAGGATGGGGCTTTTCATATCACCCTTCAATTTCAATACGGCCAGGTATTCCAGAATTCTTTCTTTTATTTTCTGCATACCATAATGATCGGTATCCAGTGTCCTTTTTGCTTTTTTCAGATCATAGATATCTTCAGTGCAGGTATCCCAGGGAAGTTCAAGCATCAGGTCAAGATGATTATACACCACAGAATAATCCGGTGTGCTCGGATGCATGCGCTCCAGTTTTTCAATGCCTTTCTTAAAAGCCTCCTTTGCCGTATCGGGCCATTTTTTATGTTCGGCCTTCTTCTGCATTTCTTTTATTTCCTGCTGATTGGGATCGCCACCCAATTCTTCCTTGATGCTCTTCAATTGCTGCTGCAGAAAATATTCCCGCTGTTGTTTATCCAGTTCAGTACGGGTTTTGGTCGTTACTTTATTTTTTAATTCGGCGAATTGTAATTCTTTCTGAAGCAAGTTCATCAGGAGATCCGCGCGATCGCGAATGCGATTCAGTTTAAGTAATTCCTGTTTTTCTTTAATACCCGTATTCAGATTACTTGAAACAAAATGGATCAGGAAGGAGGGGTTCTCAATATTTTTTAGAATGATAGAAGCCTCAGTCGGAATATTCGGTGACAGTTTAACTATTTCAGTTGCCAGTTCCTTGATATTTGAAATATAGGCATCAAAGTCTTCTTCCTTTGGCGATTCATCTTCTTCCAGCTTAATGATCTTCGCCTTGAAATAGGGATCATCGAAAAGGATCGATTCAATTTGAAAACGACTTTTCCCCTGGATGATGATCGTGGTTCCACCATCGGGCATTTTGATCAGTTTCACCACTTTTGCAACAGTGCCTATATCTTCAAGGTCATGTACCGTTGGGTCTTCCACGCTGCTATCTTTCTGTGCGATCACACCTATTAGTTTATCACCTTTATAAGCCTCATTCACAGCTTTAATGCTCTTATCTCGGCCCACCGTTATCGGCAAAACGACGCCTGGAAATAACACTGTATTCCGCAAAGGCAATAAAGCCAGTTCCTCAGGTATTTCAATGCCATTAAGGTCGTCCTGCTCAGAATCGTTCAGGGGAATTATGGGAAGGAAATCCATCTCTTCTTCACTACGCAGTAAAAATTGGCCAAGATCATTCACGCTATAATCAGATTAATGTATGTTATCAATTGGTATTCAACACCTGCCAGCCCATTGCTGACCTATCAGAGGGTTGTAAAAGTATACGTTGGAAAGAGTAATGTCAAGGATTATGCCCTTTAATTTATACTGCCATTTTTGGAAGTTTATATCAATGGCTGGC
>JAYTXP010000020.1:0-19420 GCA_043742885.1 Chitinophagaceae bacterium
TTTTAGTGAGATCTATCGAGTTTTGAAACCCGGTGGTCATTTTTCTATTTCAGATATTGTGCTTGAAGGTGAGCTACCTGCCAAATGGAGAGAGGTGGCAGAATTATATGCAGGTTGTGTGTCGGGGGCTATTCAAAAAATCGAATACCTGGATATTATTAAAGAAGCAGGGTTCGCCAATCTTACCATTCAAAAGCAAAAAGATATTTTGATACCGGAAGCTATTCTTGCAAATTATTTAAGTACAGAAGATATCTTGTCGTTTCGAAACAGCAAAATAAATATTCAAAGCATAACCGTATATGCAGAAAAGCCTGCAAAGGATGAAAGAAATTGTTGTGAGCCGGGTGCCGGTTGCTGTTAAAAATTTGGAAAAACCAACCACATAGGCATATAGAAAGAGATAGAATACAATTAGATTTTAAAAATCTATATGTCTCTGCTGTTTTTCTATCTGTCTATGTGGTAATGTATTTAAAATGTATTTACTGCCCCAACACATAGTTGTATTCAATTTTTCCCGTTAGTTTTTTCTGTTCGTTGAATAAGGCTTCCTTCGTTTTTAGCCCGGCATCATTGAATATATATCTCCATATCATATAACCAAGATGAAGGTTAGAGGCCGTAGTTATTTTCTGGATCACGTGGTCCTTATCATCGTATTCAAACATCACATCGGGGAGAAGTCTCCTGAACTTTGTATTATATCTGACAATATCTGTTAACCGGTTCTTATCATCGTAATAATAGAAGACAGAACCATTCTCAATTCCTTTTTTTAAATATTTTTCTTCGCCGGGATTGCCTTCTTCATCTGAAATAATACGGATCTCCAGACTATCAGAATTATTAATGGTCCTCCACATTCTTTCAGGATGTCCCTTTGCATCAAAACTCCACTGATGTACCTCTATCTGGTTGAAATCGTTTGCCTCATCCTTTATAGTATTTGTTATGCTCTGTATCCGGTCCTGCGCGTCATATTGATATTCGGTCATTGTTCTTACAGAGGTAGAAGAATCTGCCATGCTGATCAAACGACCGCTGGCATCGAAACGGGAATAATAGGTGGTAAAGTTTGAACCGGTACTAGAACTGTATTTAAGGGCCCGGCCATTCTCCTTTATTTCCTGTACTTCTGTAAAATCAGTGGCCTTTACCCCATTCTCATCAAAGCCGCTGGCAGATACCATACGCACCTTATTGTCGTTGAATGACCGAATCAGGCGGTTAGTTTCCCGGGTTCCCAGTATATCATTAAAATAATACTGGGCATGTAAAGTGGGAAATGATAAGGTGGCCAGGGCGAGGTATAGGATCTTCATAGAATTGTGCGTTTCAGTATCAAAGTTACCCCGCTCCGTTGTTTTCTACTTATTTTTAAGAAAAATTTATAGTGTCTCATATTCCTGAAAGAAAAGAGAAGGATTGCCTGAACTGCGGGACCATCGTTCAGGGTCGTTTTTGCCAGAAATGCGGCCAGGAGAATGTAGAGCCAAAGGAGACCTTCTGGCATATGTTCACTCATTTTTTTTACGATATCACCCATTTCGACAGCAGTTTCTTTCACACTGTCCATCACCTGATATTTAAACCTGGTTTTCTTTCCAAAGAATATATGCTGGGGAAAAGAAAGTCCTATCTGCATCCCATTCGCATGTATGTGTTTACTTCGGCTATGTTCTTTCTTTTATTCTTTACTTTCTTCCAGCCAAAAGAACAGGAAAAACAGGATCCGAACGCCCCTATGGATAAGCAAGCGCGATCAGATCTGATCTCCAGGTTTGAAACGAAACTAAAAAAAGATTCTACAGATGCCGCGGTTAGAAACACCCTGATCTGGTTAAAGGATACCTCCAGCGTCGTTACTATTATGGACGGCACAAAAATGGATAACGATGGTGACCAAGATATAATTAGTTTTTCAGGAAGGGATTATGCAAGTTTCCTTGAATATGATTCTTTGCAGCACAGACTTCCAGCCAATAAAAGAGATGGATGGTTCATGCGACTTCTTGTAAGGAGAGAGATCGATCTGAATAATAAATACAGGGGTAACAAAGATGGAGCCCTGCATAGTTTCAAAGAAAGCGCCCTGCACAAATTGCCCTATATGCTATTTGTTTCGCTTCCACTCTTTGCTTTACTTCTGAAACTGGTCTATATCAGACGAAAACAATTTTTTTACGCTGATCATGGGATCTTTACTATTCATCTCTATGTTTTTACCTTTCTGATGTTACTGCTTATTTTCTTCACAGGGAAAATTCAGGAAGTAACAGGGCAAATATTGGAATTTGTAGTGTTGATCCTTTACCTTCTTCTTTATTTTTATCTGTATAAAGCTATGAGGAACTTTTATGGGCAAAGAAGAGCAAAGACCATTTTAAAATTTTTACTGATCAGTTTTTTTTCACTGATCATGTTCCTGATTCTTTTAATTTTCTTTCTTTTATTTTCAGCTTTAACTTTTTAATTATTCTGATTCATGCATAAAGAAGCGGCGGAAGCATTTCAACGACTGGCAATCATCATGGATGAACTTCGCGAAAAATGCCCCTGGGATCGTAAGCAGACCATTGGCAGCCTTCGGCAAATGACCATTGAGGAAACCTATGAGCTGGCGGATGCCATAACAGACAACGACTGGAAGGGTATAAAAGAGGAATTGGGTGATATCATGCTTCACCTGCTATTCTATTCAAAGATCGGTTCCGAGGAGAAACAGTTTGAACTAGCGGAAATGATCAATGGGATCTCTGAAAAACTTATAACCCGTCACCCGCATATTTACGGAGATGTGAAAGTGGAAAATGCAGATGAGGTGAAGAAGAATTGGGAAAAGATCAAATTACAGGAAGGCAAGAGATCTGTGATTGGTGGTGTGCCCCGTTCTTTGCCTGCCATGGTCAAGGCCATGCGTCTGCAGGAAAAAGCAAAACAGGTGGGATTTGAATGGGATAACCGGGAACAGGTATGGGATAAAGTAGAAGAAGAGATCGGCGAATTAAAAGAGGCCATAGACCAACAAGATCCCTCCAGGATAGAAGCTGAATTTGGGGATGTCCTGTTTTCACTGGTTAATTACGCACGGTTTTTGCAATTGGATGCTGAAAATGCCTTAGAACTAACAAACAAAAAATTCATCCACCGCTTTACCCAAATGGAAGAGGTCGCCATGAGGACTGGAAAGGATCTTCGGGATATGAGCCTGGAGGAAATGGATGCCATCTGGAATTCCATCAAAAAACAACAGCAATAAGTGCATACCCGGAATGGAAATATCCTCTTCAGCAAATACGTGCTGTTAATGCTGTCAGTGGCCCTTTTTTTTATTTCCTTTTTTTTTAACAAACTATATTCTAATCGTAGTTCGGTAAGCATAGAGTCGCATCAGTTAGATAGATTTTTGCAGGAGAAAAAAGAAGATTTTGACGGATTAATAAAAGATACCGCCCTGCTAAATCGCCTCGACAGACATGAGGAAGACCTTTCAGAATTTACCCGTTTATCCAATAAAAAATACGGACTTTATCTTTATCATCGCCGGAAGTTTGATATTCCTGCACTTGTATTCTGGAACCAGCAACATATTGTTCCCACTGCTGACCTGATACAATCAGAAGAAGGAGAACATTTCTCCAAAGAGGCCAATGGTTATTATTATATTATTCGCCATTGGGTTACACCTGATCTTTTAGCCATTGCGATGGTCCTTGTTCAGTCGGATTTTTTTATTGAGACCAACTACCTGGAGAAAAAGTTTACCTATAGCGATCTGGCTGATAACCGGGTGCAGATATCAGAAAAAATTACTGACTTCCCTGTAAAAAGCAGTGAAGGAAAAGCCTTGTTTTATATTGAGAAAAAGACCAGTCGTTCTGTTCCTTATAATGATCGCTGGACCATCCTGGTCAGGTTGATTGGGTTGATCATTTTTCTTCTTTATCTGCATTCGATAGCAGAATCTATGGCAGCGAATGGCAAACCATGGAAGGGGATCGGCTTCCTGGCAATGGCATTATTGCTGATTCGCGTGCTGATCTATTTCAATCCATGGATGCTTAATCTCCGGCAGTTTGAACTGTTCGACCCGGCCATTTATGGTTCCAATCCGGTACAAAGATCCCTGGGGGACCTCCTGTTCAACTCAATACTTTTTTGCTGGGTGGTTCTATTTGCCTGGAGCAAACTTGAAAAAACAAAAGGTTTGACTGAGGGACTTAACCGGATCAGTTCCAGATTAATTTCCATTGTTTGTCTTTTTCTGCTTGTCATCTCAAGTTTTGTTCTCACCTCCGTTATTCGCAGTTTGGTGGCCGATTCAAAGATTTCTTTTGATGTCACTGATTTCTTTAGTCTGAATAGTTTTACTGTAGTAGGGTTTGTAGTGCTGGCTCTTTTATCGGTGGCCTATTATTATTTTTCGCAAATATTGTTCAGACTGATCTTCCCATTATTCGATAAAAATTATTTTATTATCTATTTCGCGATTGGTTTTGCCGGCCTGATATACCTCACTACGCGCTCCGGACCTGATGTATTATTTTATCTGCCGGTTTTATTTTGGTTGATGATCTATACCTGGCTTATCAACAGGCAGGCAGCCATCTTCCGGAAATGGCATATTAATATCGCCAATGTTTTGTCCTGGATCTTTGTTTTCTCCATATCCATATCGATAGTAATGCTCAGTGAAATTCAAAAGGCGGAATGGATAAGAAGAAAAAAACTTTCAGAGAAACTGGCCCTTCAAACTGATCCTTCGAGTGAGAAGATGATGAGCATAGCCATTCAGTACATTGACAAAGATTTCCTTGAAGATAATTTTGAGCGATTCAAGGATCCTGTTTCGGGAAAAGAATTGAAAGACAGCATTCTCCGGGGGAGTTTTTACCTTGATAAATATGATACACGCTTATTTGCTTTTGATTCATCCGGAACTCCGCTGAATAATGAGGATGCTACCAGCTACGAAGTGTTGAATACAATACTTAAGGTGCAATCCCGACCGATCTCGGGTATTGAAGGCCTTTATTATTATGAAACAGGCTTTGATAAATTTAATTATATAACCCGTCGTGACCTTCAGGACACAGCAGGCCGACCCCTGGGGCATTTCTTTATTCTTTCAAACCCTAAGAATTACAGTAAGGAAGCTATTTTCCCTGAATTGTTCCGGCAATATGGAAATTCTGCTGAAAATTCACCTATTTATTCGAATGCTACCTATGTTGGTGGCCGGCTGGTTTCACCGCCTGGAAATTATCCTTTTGCCACCTGGCTCAAACCCGGCGAATTACCGAAAACCGAATTTGAACAAAGAACCAATGGTAAATTTGATGAACTATGGTACAGGGCCAGCAATGACCGGGTGATCGTAGTAACAAGAAAGCGTGAGACCTTTATAGAAACTATCACTTTATTCTCCTATATATTTTGTTCTTTCCTGTTATTGGTAGCTATTGTGCAACTAATAGGCATGCTGATGAAAACCATTTATGAGGGTGAAAGCATAAGGAAAAGGTTTCAATTAAATATCAGATCGCAGGTGCACAGCACAATTATCTTCATCAGCGTTTTTTCTTTCCTTGTCATTGGAGCCGCCACTATCTCTTTTTTCATCAGCCGGTACAATAAAAGCAATAGCGATAAGCTTAGTCGTACAATGAAGATCATGGTGAATGAAATGGAGAAAAAATTATCTGAGCATAATACCTTTGATGATGTAATTCAGATATATGATTCTGTTTCTAACAAGGCGCTAAAGGATCTGGTTCATGAAGTATCGGAGATACATGGAGTGGATGTGAATGTATATGACCTGGAAGGAGATCTGCAGGTGTCATCAGAGGGACTGGTCTATAACAAGGGAGTATTGAGCAGAAAGATAGATCCTACAGCTTATTATCATTTGAATCGATTAAGGCAGGTGCAGCATGCCCAGGAAGAGAGGGTGGGCAACTCATCTTATCTCAGCATATATTCTCCGGTACGTGATGATAAAGGAAAGGTCTATGCTTATATAAATATTCCCTATTTCACTTCCAGACAGGAATTGGAACAGGAGATATCTAATTTCCTTGTCACTATTATAAATTTAAATGCGTTTATTTTCCTGGTGGCGGGATTGATCGCATTGTTCATTACCAACCGTATTACCCGATCCTTTTCCCTGATCAGTGAAAGAATGAGAGAGGTGAACCTCGGGAAAAAAAATGAAGAGATATCCTGGAACCGCAATGATGAGATCGGCGAATTAGTACTGGAGTATAATAAAATGGTGGCCAAGCTGGGAGAGAGTGCACAGGCATTGGCAAAAAGTGAAAGAGAGGGTGCCTGGAGAGAAATGGCAAGACAGGTGGCGCATGAGATCAAAAATCCTTTGACGCCAATGAAGCTTAGCATCCAGTACCTGCAGAAGGCGATCAATAATAATCAGGCAAATGTAAAAGAGCTTTCGGCCAATGTGGCTAATACGCTGGTGGAGCAGATCGATCATCTTTCCAAGATCGCTGCCGATTTTTCTCAGTTCGCTAATATTGGAACCACCCATGTGGAGTATTTCGATCTTCATGAAGTGATCGGTTCACTGCGTGATCTATACCTGGCTGATGAGAATGTGGACCTGATCTGGTTTCCGCTTAGTGAAAAGCTGATGTTAAATGCAGACAAAACACAGATGAACAGGCTATTCACAAATCTATTTACTAATGCAGTACAGGCTTCAAAATTCAAATCCCGTTGTAAGATCATTGTAGATGAGAAAACAGAAGGAGATAAGGTGATCATCAGTATAGGGGATAATGGAGAAGGTATACCAGAAGAAATGCGTGATAAGATCTTTGTTCCAAATTTTACTACCAAATCATCAGGAGCAGGATTAGGGCTGGCCATGTGCAAAGGAATTGTGGAACAGGCCGCTGGAAGGATATGGTTTCAAACAGAAGCTGGGGTAGGAACTATATTTTTTATCGAGCTTCCTCTTGCTGAAAATGAATAGAGATTACCATCTCCTCATTTTTTTCAGATAATCCTCAAATTCACTAAGCGAATAGCTGCTAAGATTATTTGATCTTTCAACACCTGCTTTTTGAGCAGCCATCACACCGTATTTCAGATCATGATATCCCTCGATAGAGTGCGCATCCGGATCAATAGAAATAAGCACATTTTTTTCAAGAGCATAATCAATATACCTCCAGTCAATATCCAATCGACGAGGATGGGCATTAAGTTCAATAGTTACTTTATTGGCAGCGCAGGCATCAATGATCTTATGGTGGTCAAGTGGGTAGCCATTGCGGCTAAGTAATAATCTGCCTGTCATATGACCCAGGATCGTGGTATGCGGATCCTCTATGGCTTTGATAAGACGAGCCATGGCTTTTTCTTCATTCATTTTTAGATTACTGTGAACGGAGGCAATGATCAGATCAAAACTTTTCAGGATTTCATCAGGATAATCCAGACTGCCATTATTCAGAATATCACTTTCAATGCTTTTGAAGATCTTAAAAGGAGCCAATTTGCTGTTTAACTCATCAACCTGTCGATGTTGCTCCCGTATTCTGTCTTCTTTAAGTCCGTTTGCATAAAATGCCGATTGCGAGTGATCTGAAATGACAAGGTATTCAAATCCCTGTTTAATGCAGGCCTGGGCCATTTCCTCTAAGGTGTTTACTCCGTCGCTCCAGTTACTATGACTATGAATGATCCCTTTGATATCGGCGGTTTGTATGAGTTCAGGCAATGCATTATTTCGGGCTTTGTCTATTATAGAAGGTTTTTCACGGAGGCAAGGAAGTATAAAGGGTATGCCTGCCTTCTGAAAATAATCTGCTTCATTTGCCGTATCAATCTCTGTTTCCAGAAAATATTTTTGAAATGCCTGGATAAATTCTGGAGAACCTGTATGACGAAATAATTCTTTCGCCATTAATACACCACCACTGAAAAGCCTGATTTTTAAACCATTCCTGAGTTTATATAACAAACTGCTTTCTGATTCTTCAATTAATTCCGGTGGCTGGGCCGTTTGGAATTTAGGTTTTATGTCTTCATTCTTTTCAAGCACTACAAATTCAAGTTCATCAAGTGTAAGTTCCTGTCTTCTGTATTTTCCTGCCACATGACATTTATCTTCTCCGAATAATTTTATCAGATAGCCTTCCACCTGGGGGAACAGTTCTTCAAGTTGAGCATAGAGAAAATGTCCCTGGTTCAGAAAATAGAATTCAATGGACTGTTGCACATTCGCCTGTGTCTTTTCACCAAAACCCTTGTACAGGGTCAGGCGGTTCTCATTACAGGCATATAATAGTTCGCCAAGAGATTCCACTTCCATCTCCTTCCAGATCGTATTGATCTTCTTTGGACCGATCCCTTTGATGTTTAGCATCTCTATGACTCCGGCGGGTGTTTTACTGATAAAGTCATTAAGAAGTTCAAGTTTGCCTGAATCCAGCAATTCGATCACTTTGCTGCCAATACTTTGTCCGATGCCTTTAATCCCAAATAGTTTTTCCCTGGTCGTTTCGCTTAGCTGCATGGGGAGTTTTTCAATATTAAAGGCAGCGATAGAGTAGGTTTTAGAGCGAAAAGAGTCTTCTCCATGAATATCCATGAGTTTGGAAAGGAGAGAGAAATTTTCGGCGATAGTATAATTATCCATTGGAGGAAGGGTTGAAAGATGAGAGTTGAGGGCTCACTCCTCACTATAAAGAAAAAGTCCCCCTTGCGGAGGACTCTATTACTTTCTAAAGAAAAGTCGTTAAACTTATTTCTTTTTCTTAGCAGCTTTCTTCTTAGGAGCAGCTTTCTTCTTTGGAGCAGCTTTTTTAGCAGCTTTTTTCTTAGTAGCCATTTTTTTAGAATTTTGGGTTAGTAAAAAATATGGGTTGACGGTATAAAAGTAATTATTTTTTTATACTACCCAAATTTTTTTTCCACAAATTTTCCAGCTGGCTGATTTTGGCATTAAGCCTGGGCTTCCACAACTGAGACAAAAGTTCTGTTGCTTCTGCCTTTTTTGAATTCTACTACACCATCGGTGAGAGCGAAAAGTGTGAAGTCTCTTCCAACACCAACATTTTTTCCAGGATGATATTCTGTACCGCGCTGACGCACGATAATGTTTCCTGAAATAATTGCCTGTCCACCGAAGATCTTAACGCCAAGACGCTTACTCTGTGAGTCGCGGCCATTCTTTACGCTACCTTCTCCTTTTTTATGTGCCATTGTAAACTGTAGTTTATTTGTTTTTCTTTTTTACCTCGGAAGGTTCCGCCTTCCCGTTCACCGCTATTAAGCGATATTGGTTACTTTGATCTGTGTATAATCAGTTCGATGGCCTTTCTTTTTATGAAAGCCTTTTCTTCTTTTATACTTGTATGCGATCACTTTATCGCCTTTAACATGGTTAATGATCTCGGCATGAACTTTTGTTTTTACCGCATCGCCTACTGAGATGGTGCCATCGGCATCTACCAGTAATACTTCCAGGTCGAGTTTATCGCCTGTATTACCACCAAGGTGTGGCACGTAAAGGGTCTGGTCTTTTTGAACCTTATACTGCTGACCGGCTACTTTAACTACTGCTATCATATACAATAAATTTGTCCCGATAAATTGGGGCAGCAAAGGTAGGGATAAAACTCCTTATTTCAAACAGGGGCTCAGGTAATTATGGGGGCAATTTACCTCCCATTTCTTTACCCCTTCCTTTATCTTTGTCTGCCCGCGAACCTTCAAATGAGGGATTTTTTCCATAGAGTATGAAAATCAAGTCGTTTTTAGCAAAACCATTCGCTTCATATATATACAAAGGCATGCGCCGATCTATGGCCATGGCCCTGGTTGATCAGGAAAATATCTTAAAAAATCTCCTCAAAACTGGCCGTGAAACTGAATTTGGGCGCTTTTCCAGACTTTCTGAGGTGAAAGGTCATGAAGAATATTGCCAGGCAGTACCGCTTCGGGATTACGAACAATTTAAAGAATGGATCGACCAGATCAAACAGGGAAAGCATAATGTGCTCTGGAAAGGAAGGCCCATTTATTTTGCCAAGACCTCCGGCACTACCAGTGGCACCAAGTATATACCCATTACCAAAGATTCTATACCAAATCATATCAATACAGCCCGGAATGCATTGTTATGTTATATGGCTGAAACCGGCAACACTGCTTTTGCGGACGGCAAGCTGATCTTTTTATCAGGTTCTCCTGAATTAGAAAGGATCGGAGATATTCCTACCGGACGATTAAGTGGTATTGTAAATCATCATGTGCCCCGTTATTTGCGTTCTAATCAATTGCCATCTTATGAAACAAATTGTATTGAGGACTGGGAAATAAAATTGGGAAAGATCGTTGACGAGACCATTGATAAAAATATGACACTGATCAGCGGTATACCACCCTGGATGCAAATGTATTTTGATGAGCTGCATAAAAGAACTGGTAAAAAAATTGGAGAGTTGTTTCCAAATTTCAGTGTCATGGTTCAGGGTGGAGTAAACTTTGAACCATATAAGGGAAAGCTTTTCGAAAGCATTGGCCGATCTGTACATACTATTGAATTGTTTCCTGCCAGTGAAGGTTTTTTTGCTTTTCAGGATTCACAGGAAGCCGAAGGCTTATTGCTGAATACTAACAGCGGTATTTATTTTGAATTTGTACCTGCAGCAGAGATATTCAATGAGAACCCAACCAGGCTTTCACTGAAAGAGGTGAACCTTGGAGAGAATTATGCGTTGATCATAAGTTCCAATGCCGGATTATGGTCCTATAATATTGGTGATACAGTGAAATTTGTTTCAATTGATCCATATCGAATTGTGGTAACCGGTCGTACAAAACATTTTATTTCCGCCTTTGGCGAACATGTGATAGGGGAAGAAGTGGAAGCCAGTATGCTGGCAGCGGCGAAAGAAAGGGATGTACAGATCACTGAATTTACAGTAGCCCCTTTTGTAAGCAGTGACCAGGGGCGTTCCTTCCATGAATGGTTCGTGGAATTTGAAAAAGAGCCTAAGCAAATGGCAGATTTTGCTGCTATTCTTGACCGGCATCTTCGAACAAAGAATGTATATTACGATGACCTTATTGGTGGAAATATTCTGCAACCATTAAAAATTTCAGTGGTCAGAAAAAATGGGTTTATAGAGTATATGCGCTCTATTGGAAAATTGGGGGGCCAGAATAAAGTGCCCAGGTTGAGTAATGACAGGAAGATAGCTGAGGAATTAGAGAAGTTTAAAGGTTGAGCTGTTGAGGGGTTGAGCTGTTGAGGAGTTGAGGGGTTGAGAAACGCCGTTTTCCGAAGGAGGTTTTTGAAATTTAAATTGCATTATGGCAGAAGAAAAAATAATAAAAAGGATCGCCATTTTTGGTTCTACGGGATCGATCGGTACCCAGGCACTTGAGGTGATCAGGGCAAATAGCGATAAATTTTCAGTAGAAATTCTTACTGCGCAGAATAATGCGGAGCTTTTGATTGAGCAGGCTCTTGCTTTTGATCCGAATATTGTGGTGATCGGGGATGAAAAAAAATATCAGCTTGTAAAACAAGCCCTTTCCTCAACAGATATCAAAGTTTTTTCCGGTGTGGACGCCCTGGAAGAAGTAGCATCCATGGATGTATATGATATGATGCTGGCAGCCATTGTGGGCTATGCAGGATTACGTCCAACATTAAAAGCATTGGATGCCGGAAAGGCATTGGCCCTTGCCAATAAAGAAACGCTGGTTGTGGCAGGTGATATAGTAATGCAAAAAGCGCTTGCGAATCGGGTGCCGGTGATACCAGTGGATTCTGAACATTCCGCCATTTTTCAATGCCTGGTAGGAGAGACAAGAAATCGCATTGAAAAAATAATACTGACTGCTTCGGGAGGACCATTTATCGGACGGAAGCCGAATTACCTGGTGAATGTAAAAAGAGAACATGCTTTGCAACATCCCAATTGGAATATGGGCGCTAAGATCACTATTGATTCTGCTACGCTCATGAATAAAGGGTTGGAAATGATCGAAGCTAAATGGTTATTCAATCTGAAGCCTGAGCAGGTACAGGTAGTGATCCACCCGCAAAGTATCATCCATAGTATGGTACAATTTGAAGATGGCAGCATCAAAGCACAAATGGGATTGCCAGATATGAAATTACCTATTCAATATGCGATGGGATTTCCATATCGAATAAAAAATGAATATCCCCGTTTGGATTTTCGCAAGATCTCAACGCTGAATTTTGAAGAGCCGGATGTTAAAACTTTCAGAAACCTGGCGCTCGCTATGGAAGCCCTGAACAGGGGAGGCAATTTACCTTGTATTATGAATGCCGCCAATGAAATTGCAGTATATGCCTTTCTGCGAAACCGTATTAATTTTCTGGATATGACCTCAGTTATTGAGAAAACCATGGAAAAATTACCTTTTATTCAACACCCTACGCTGGAGGAATATTTTGATAGCGACGGTGAGGCGCGTAACTTTGCAGCCGATATCATTAAATTATAATCATTCCCAACCCGTAGTTGGGAAGTTTTTTTATCTATGAGTCAATTATTAACTATTGCATGGGGAACGATCGGTGTCAAAGCCGCGCAATTCGTTCTGTCCTTTTCCATACTCATTCTTTTGCATGAGTTTGGCCATTTCATTACTGCCCGCTGGTTCAAAGCCAGGGTGGAGAAATTCTATCTTTTCTTTAATCCATGGTTCTCTATCTGGAAAAAGAAGAAAGGAGAAACTGAATATGGATTGGGATGGATTCCACTGGGGGGATATGTGAAAATATCCGGCATGATCGATGAGAGCATGGATAAGGAAGCTATGAAGCTACCGCCCCAGCCATATGAATTCAGAGCTAAACCAGCCTGGCAGAGATTGATCATTATGCTTGGTGGAGTCATCGTAAATATTATTCTCGCTATTTTTATTTTTATAATGATTCTCTGGGTTTGGGGTGAAAGATATATGCCACCTTCCAGCGCGAAATATGGTATACATGCTGATAGCCTTGCACGCGCTAATGGCTTAAGAGATGGAGATATGGTGACCAGGGTCGGAGGTGTACCGGTAAAAGATATTCTCAATTTAAGAGGACAGATCGTGTATAATGAAGGTCCTGCATTGATCACTGTGCAGCGTGAAGGGAATACGATAGAGTTGCCTTACACAAATGATCTGATCAGAAAGTTGAATACGCGCAATGCTGGTTCATTTGTAAGCGTGCGTGTACCGTTTATTGTAAAAAGTTTTTCTGATAGATCAGGAGCCGAGAAAGCGGGTGTGAAGAAAGGTGATCGTATCATCGGCGCAAACGGTATTTCTCTTCAGTACTATAATGAGTTTACTGATTTCATGAATGATCAGAAAGCAAATAGCACTATTACATTAAGAGTTTTAAGAGGTACTGATAGTTTGCAGTTCCCGGTTGTTCTGGATGGAAATAGTAAAATCGGAGCATGGCCCGTATCGGAGTTTGATGAGCTGGGTTTTCATTCGGAGAAAAAAACCTACGGATTTCTTGAGGCTATTCCGGCGGGCTTTCGGAAATGCTGGACTACATTGGGAAAATATGTGCAGGGCCTGAAGCAATTATTTAATGGAAAGGCCAAAGCATCTGAGTCGGTAGGTAGTGTTATCAGCATTGGCAGCATTTATCCTGATAAATGGGATTGGCAGATATTCTGGACACTAACAGCGGTTTTCAGTATTGTACTTGCGTTTATGAATGTACTTCCTATTCCCGGATTAGATGGCGGCCATGCTCTTTTTACGTTGGCAGAAATGATCACCGGGAGGAAGCCAAGCGATAAATTTTTAGAATACGCACAGATAGTTGGTATGGTTTTGTTATTGGGATTAATGGCCTATGCATTGGGATTGGATATATTCAGGATGTTTAAGTAGTCAGTAGTCAATAGGCAATAGTGAATAGTGAGTGGTGAATAGGTGAAAAGTGAGTAATCCCAGGTAAAGAGAATAAGACTCCTGACTCCCGACTAATGACTGATGACTTGTATATGGGGGCGCCCGGTTTTGACAGCGTAGCTCTTTGAAAGTGTAAGCATGTACTGCGTTGCGTAATTAGCAGTTTAATCTGAATACGAAACCTATAAATGGCAATACTCAGTATGCCATGGCTGCCTAATCAGTGATTAAGTAGTCATTAGGGCCGCCGGGCCGGTTGATCTGTTACCATGCCTGGCCGCCGACTTAAAAATAAAACAGGTTGCTGCGACCTCAGGCTGTGCTGGTCGCTTAAGACTATACAGCTAAGGAGATGATCGGTTGTCTGTTCCCAGTCTTCTCCCGACAATACAAAATAGAATAAACATGTAGAAAGCTTTTGACGAATATGTTTGGACAGGAGTTCGATTCTCCTCGCCTCCACTTTGAGCCGGCTTCAATAGATTGAAGGCGGCTTTTTTTTTCATAAATCACCACCATACCCCTCTCAATTAGAAAAAATAGTGAATGAATTGATCAAATTACACTTTCATAATAGGCATAATTTTCGTTTATACCTCTTGGCATCCAGCTGAGTTGTAATAAAAGAATGAAGGCAATGAAGGAGATATTGCATTTCTTGAAGTTATTCTGAGGATGGGGCCATTTCTGGATTACTATCGTTACGCTTTCCTCCAATAAGTAATCAGATTCCCTTTTTCTTTTATCCTGTAGAATATATTTCTCAGCAATTCACTTTTTAGCCTTTAAAGGCTCTGGTATGATTTTTTATTATGTACTTATAGAAATAGTAAAATAATGACATCAACATCAAAGGTTCTTTTAGGAATAGTAGGAGCTGCAACAGCAGGAATAGTGATTGGTTTATTAGTTGCACCTGAAAAGGGCAGTGATTTACGCGATAAGATCAACAAAAAAACAAATGGATTTGTCGATCAGTTAACAGGACTTTTCTCCCACGCAAGCGATGGCCAACTGGCAGAAAACGAAGATATTGAAAAGGAAATGCCGCAAGGCGCATGATGGTAAGGGATGAATCACAGGGACATGGAAGGCAGGCTTTATCGCCTGCTTTCTTTATTTACGAATGTTCTTGTTAATAAAATACAGAACACGAATTGCACAAATTACACTAATAGTTTACTTACTATTTACCTCTCACCGCTCACCGCTCACCCTCTCACGCCGCCATTTCTTTAGAAGCTTCGCGAAATTCAATACGGTTTGACTTCAGTAATCTTTCCTGGATTACCTGGTACAATAAGGCTCCTATAAAAGGAAGGCAGACAGAAAGAATGAACCAGAATTTTTTTACGGTTCCATTTTTTACCTGCCGTTTAAGTGATAGGCATATCCAGCACCAGTAAACTACTGCGCAGGCACTGCCTGCCATGATCAATTCTATGCTAAACTCACTGTTGGGTGATTTAACTCTAAAACTTAATAACATAAATAAGGACGCCATTAGCCCCAGTACAAATGGGAATTTTTCAAATACTCTCATCTTTCAAAAATTTACTCGATTAGACTTTTTTTGAGCATCAAGGATTTAAGCGGTGGGTTCTGCATCCCTTAAATCCTTCATACGATTATGTGCTTCATGAAGTGATTTTTTCTGATTTTCCACTACCAGGCGTGTATCCCCGGTTATATCATCTTCTTTCAATGCACTATCATATGCCTGTTGAGCAGCATCCTCATCTTCAGCCTGTTTGCTGGCTTTTTCATAGCCTTCAATACGGTCATTGTTGATCTCGATAAGATCATTGATATACTCTGTGGATTTCATAATGCTGATTTTTAAGTGAACGATTTTTTTTTGCGGAATTAATTCCTCACATCTACCCATATATTAACCGGGTTACTGTTATTCAGCTTATACAGCGAAAAAACCATACCATCCTGAGGGAAATCCCTGATGGCATCACATTTGATTTTAATAGTTACAAAATGTATGAACCGTTATGATGGATTATAACCTGTTATTCATTGAAAAAAAACTTTCTGAAATTAAAACTGCTGTAATGCACATTGAAGGCGACCATGTGGTCAAACTTCCCAACGATGTGGTAGAATTTCTTCGCGTAGATGAATCGGGTCGTCTCTGGCTCTCTGCGCACAAGCCTCGCTGCCGTTTGCGCAGTTATGAACAATCTTTTCCTGTGCAGTTCAGTTTTTACCGAAAGGGCATCCCTTTTTATATGCACCTTTCAGGTACTGCTACGATAGGGGGAATAGAGGATATGAGCCTGGTAAGAGACAAACTGACTAATGGAAGTTTTCTAGTAAAGGTTACTCCACATATGCTGGAGTATAATGAAACGGAAAAAAAAGCGGGCATGAGCCAAATGTGGTGGGGATTGCTCACCCGCTGGTTGTCCACCTATCTTCCAAATGCAGGAGAGAGGCAACTGAACATAACAGGAATTGAAAAATAATAATAAGATATATGGAAAAAACAACCTGGGAATATTGCAACGCCACCAGTAAACTTGAATATATGCTGGAAAAGATTGCCAGTATTCAATCTGGTCTTCTTCGGTTTAAAGATAAGAATGGCAGAGTGGCTCTTAAAGTAAAAGCTATTGAGCCTGCACATCCTACCTCGATGCAATTATTTCTTTCCGAGAAGGCTTATCAGGAAAGATTGATGAATTATCCTGCCAGTTTTACACAAAAGGGCGATAAGGGATATATCTATGTTACGGGCCTGGTGTCTGCTATTAAGATCAATAATGCGTACCTTGTAACCATGAAAATTTTAAAAGCTCATTGGTTTGAGAGTAAGGGGAGCGGTGAAAATAAATGGCTGGAAGAAGTTTGTATGTACGAGCGGCAGGAGCAGGTAGTGGCTTAATAATAACTTAAAATAGTATTTATTTTTATAAATTATAGGTTTACAATCTATTTACAGGGATTCCGTTTTTCAGCGTAAATTGAAAAGGTAATTATTTGATTCTTCAATTTAACTTTACTCACTTTACCTTGTTTAATTAAACTGATGCTATCCCAAAAAGCACGCATACGCCTGGGATACTGGATCGCCCTAATTTTATTAGGGATATCCTATACTTTTATTTTTTACAATGGTAGTCAGTTAAGCCGGGAGTCTGGAAGAATTTCCACCTCTCTTGTTAGAATTAATAAAATAGAAGCTGTCATTCGAATGATTACTGAGGCAGAAACTTCCGTTCGCGGATATATTATTACTCATACGGATTCCACGCTGGATCTGTTTTACAAAAACAGGCAATTGTTACCAGGCATTATAGGCGAATTAAGAAGCCTGGTAAGGGATAATAAGACAAAATCAAAAAACTTAGATAGCCTTCGGTTTTATATAGCCGAAAGGTTGGAACAGCTGGAATATGGTATACATGCTTACCGTGAGGCAGGTATGTCAATAACACCGGCCATGATTAACCTACGGAAGGAAGCCAACCGAATCATGCAAAGTATTCGCAGTAAAAGCGATGAAATGACGAGTTATGAAAATATTGAGCTGGATAGTCGCAGTCTTCAGTTTTCTGAATCCTATCGATATGCGATGAACATTACAATGATGTCACTCGTCATTGCTATTCTCGCCATTATTTTTTCACTTGTAAATTATATTAGAGAAAACAAGGCAAGGGGTATTGCTGATGGAAGAGCCAGGGAATATGAAAAGGACCTGGAGGGTAATATTCAAAATCTGAAAAATATAAATAAGGAATTGAAGGAGTTGCGTGCCAATGAGAAATTTGCTTCAACGGGCAGAGTTGCCCGTACCATCGCGCATGAAGTGAGAAATCCGCTCACTAATATTTCGCTGGCCACAGAACAACTCCGGGAAACGGAGATCCATAATCCGGAGTCAGTGTTATTACTTGAAATGATCAACCGAAATACGGATCGAATCGATCAACTGGTATCCGATCTGCTTAATTCCACCCGATTTATTCAACTGGATATGGTTCGGGCCAATATTCAGGACTTACTGGAAGAAACGCTGGTTATGGCCAACGACCGCATCAATCTGAAGGAAGTCAAACTCGGTAGAGATTATTGCCCTGATGATTGTTTCGTATTGGTAGATATCGAAAAAATAAAACTGGCCTTCCTGAATATTATTCTTAATGCTATAGAGGCGATGGAAGGAAAAGAGGGGGTACTGACATTAACAACTGAGAAGACAGAAAATAAATGCCTGATCACCATAAGCGATATTGGTGTTGGAATGGATGAGGAGACTATTCAAAGTCTTTTCGAGCCGTTTTTTACAAGAAAACTAAAAGGAAATGGTTTGGGGTTAACCAATACCCAAAATATTATCTTAAACCATAAGGGTAGCATTACTGTAAAAAGTGATCCCGGAAAGGGAACAAATTTTAAAGTATACCTGGAACTTGCTTAAAAGAAGGGAAATGGGGAAATAATTACCCGTTAAGTACCAGTTTTTGCACCTTCTACGGTCTGAAGTATAGTTTTCTTTGAAAATGGCTTACCTATAAAATAATCGACTCCGTTTTTAACTGCCTCTTGCCTTTCACTATTTGTATCATAAGCAGTTATCATGATTAATCTTGTATCAGGAAAGCGATGGCGGATTTTTTCGATATAGGTACTTCCTAATCCATCAGGTAAATGATTGTCAATAAAAATGTACCCAAAACTATTATTGGCCGATTCTATTATTTGATCGGTTTCGCTAAGGCTTCCTGCAAATACGGTCTGGATATTTTGCTGTCGAAGAATACTGCCGAGAAGGAAACAGATATCGCTCTCATCGTCTATGATAAGCGCCTTTTTTCTTCGCCTTGAATTTGATCTTAACATAGGTACAGAAATAAAAAAGTAATAAAATGATTCTTCATTTAGTAACACAATTCCTTTGCCAATTGCTAACTTTAAGTATAGCGACACGTAATTTGGCAGCGAAAATCAAAATGGCATGATTTGAGTAGTAGGGTATTTGCCCACCCAAAATGTCTAATTTTAACCCCTTCCTGCATGGCAAAGAAAATACTCATAATCGATGATGATATCGATTTGTGTCTGTTATTGAGTCGATTCCTAAATCGTAAAGGTTATGAGACTGAAACTGCTCATTCCGGTGACAAAGGAATTGCCGCTTTTAATAAACAAAAATTTGATGCTGTAATTTGTGATTATCGCCTGGGCGATATGGATGGCCTTAAACTGGTCACCACGCTCAAAGAGGCGGATCAACATATTCCTCGTTGGCAGGCGGGGGAGTAGGTGGCCGGGATCTCGGAGGGCGAGCGGTAGTCGTTGCGCTCAAACCAGGCGGTGGTGGTGCCGGTGGCGAGGCAGTCGCGAGCGAGGACGACTTCGAAGGCGCGGTGGCCGGGGTGCAAGCCGCTCGTGACGACTGCCTCCGGGCTGTCGTCGATGCAGCGCGGGAAGTCCGGCCAGACGGCGGCGTGGGCTGGGT
>JAYTXP010000021.1:0-8023 GCA_043742885.1 Chitinophagaceae bacterium
TTGCAATTGCCTATTTGAATATAGGTGATCTTGATAAGGGTGTGGCAATGCTGCAGGAGATTTTAAAAAGAAGACCATCAGATATGAATATCCTGGGAATGGTAGCGGAGGCTTACTATGGCAAAGGAAAATTCGATTTGTCTATGGAGTATTATGATAAGATGCTTGAATTCGACAAACAAAATGCTTCCGCACTTTATATGATTGGTATGTGTTACCAGAAAAAAGGCGGTAAGGAGAATATGGAAAAAGGAATCAAGCTTTGTGATACTGCCATAATAATGGATCCTTCACTTTCTAATTTGAAACAGAAGAAACAAATGATGGGATTATAAAAATATCACATTCTCTCCGGTACCCGAATCCCCAATAAACCCATTCCACTGGAGATAACATTCGAAGTCATTTCAGCAATATGAAGACGCAATAGTTTTTTCTCTTCCGATTCAGCATTCATTACAGAATGCTCGGAATAAAATGTATTGAATGTTTTAGCCAGATTGAAAACATAAATAGCGATCACAGACGGATTATGTTCAACCACTGCTTGTGAAATAATGGTAGGAAATTGTTCTAGCTCAACTATGAGCGCTTTCTCCAACTTTAGTAAACCTGTATTTACTCCTAACTCCAAACTCCTAACTCCTAACTCTTCACGACTTTTTCTCAGTATCGACCGAATACGCGCATGAGTATACTGCACAAATGGACCCGTAAAGCCATGAAAATCGATGGATTCTTCAGGATTAAATATCATTCGCTTCTTAGGATCTACCCGAAGCAGGAAGAATTTCAATGCCCCAATAGCAAGTATATCGTAGAGTTCTTTTAATTCTTCTACGGTGAAGTCTTTTACTTTTCCTAACTCTTCTGTTTTATTCCTGGCTACGTTCACCATTTCTTCGATCAGGTCATCCGCATCAACCACAGTCCCTTCGCGGGTCTTCATACGACCTGTAGGTAGTTCTACCATACCATAACTGAGATGATAGATACCATTGGCTCCGGGAATATTCAATTTTTCACAGATCAGTTTAAGTACTTTAAAATGATAATTCTGTTCATCAGCAACTACATAAATACTTTGCTGGGTTCCGAACTCTTCCTGTTTCTGTTGGGCCAGTCCGATATCCTGTGTTATGTATACTGCTGTACCATCCTTACGCTGAACCACTTTTTCATCAAGGCCATCGGCAGTAAGATCTATCCATACGCTACCATCTTCTTTCTGTACAAAGACCTTTTTTGCAAGCCCTTCTTCCACCGCTTTTTTACCTAGCAGATAGGTATTGCTTTCGTAATATGTCTTATCAAAATCGCTTCCTATTCTTTTATAGGTGATCTCAAAACCCTTGTATACCCAGGCGTTCATTTTTTTCCAGAGATCGATCACATCGGGAACCCCATTTTCCCAATCAACAAGCATTTCCTGAGCGGCTTTCATAATAGGCGCCTGCTTTTCCGCATCTTCTTTGGATAATCCTTTTTCTATCAGTTCGGCCATTTGTTTTTTCTGAACGGTACCGAATAGAACATAGTAGTCCCCAACAAAATGATCTCCTTTTAATCCTGTTGATTCAGGAGTAGCGCCATCAGCGAACTGCTTCCAGGCCACCATACTTTTGCAAATATGTATACCCCGGTCATTGGAAATACATGTTTTGTAAATCTGGTAACCTGCGAACTTAAGTATCTGGGCAACGCTCCATCCAAGAAAATTATTTCGCAGGTGACCCATATGCAATGGCTTATTGGTATTGGGAGATGAGTACTCCACCATCACTTTTTGATCATTGGGTTCCTGCCTGGCAAAATCAGGATTAGCATAGTTTCCCTGCACAACAGATAGCCAGTAATTATCAGAAATGTTCAGGTTTAAAAAGCCTTTTATCAGATTCCAGGAATTATATAGCCCGGGTTCTGCTTTAACCAGAAAATTGCCTATTTCTTCACCCAATTGTTCCGGTGATTTTTTCAATTGTTTAATAAATGAAAAAAGTACCAGCGTATAATCACCTTCAAATTCTGGCTTGGTGGTACTCACAGTAAGTGAAGATGGATCGGCCTCCAATTGATATAGTTCTTTCAGGGCCCTGGATACTGATTCTTTTATATGGTCTGAGATGATGGTCATTGAGTTAAGTTGGGTGCAAAAATACGTATAACTTTGCGTCGATGCGAAAACACATCCATACAGCCCGGGATTTCATTCTTCCTCTTATCGATTTTTTTTATCCGCCATTTAAAAAATTCATGAGTCTGCAGACTTATCGTTATGCGGCTTCAGGAGGAGGAAATACAGTATTAGGCCTGCTCATTTATATCATCAGTTTCAAATACATTTTTGCCGGGGAAGTTTTCGATCTCGGATTTTATGCTATGAAAGGTCACGTCGCGGCCCTTGCTGCTTCCTTCCTGATCACGTTTCCGGTGGGGTTTTTTATGTCGAAATATGTAGTGTTCAGTGATTCGGGGATGAAAGGAAGAATTCAGTTATTCCGCTATTTCATGGTATGTATGTTCAACCTGGTATTGAATTATATTCTGCTTAAAATAATGGTAGAGCGCTTTCATATTCATCCGATACTTGCACAGGTAATTACTATTTGCATTGTGATTGTATTTAGCTATGTGGCGCAGAGGAATTATTCGTTTAAAATTGAAGAAGAATTATAAACTGAATTCCGCCGCATTCACTTTAATCGCTAGTTCTCCCTCACATTTACTTCTTATAATTAAATATTGTTGAAGCGGATATATCCCGGTTAGGGTGATATCGTTGATAGTGCCGGCGCTTTTAACACCTTTGGCCAGTTCGCGGTTCAGCTGCTGGTTCATGGTTAGTTTGGCTGTATCAATATAGGCTCCAAGGTCAAACCGTGATTGTTTTATGATCTCTTTGGTTATTTTTTTATTGAATAACCAATCCGCAGAACCCAGCAGAAAATTCTTAGAATTTATATCAAAGTCCACTTCTTTTATTTCAAGTAATCTTTTTTCAGGATTGAAAACCGGTCGACCCACCAAATAGAAAATGCCAGAATTCGTTCCGGAAAAATGGATCCGGATGATCATTTTATCAAATCCTCCTCCGTAAACCCGGCAGCTATCTAAAATGAATTTCTTTTTGATAAACCCTTTTTTGAAATCAAATACTTTACCTGCCAGGTTTTTATTCATGATCTGACTCAGCGAATCATAACTAAGAACAGCGTCCAATACAATGGAAAAACCTTTTTTTGAAGCGAAGGGTCCCATAGCCGGGATCTTTGATTTTGTATCGGATGGTTTTTCAAAACTAATTCGAGGACGGGCAGTAAGTCCGAGACTGATATTTAGAGAATCTTTAATGATCGCGAACTGATTTATCCGAAATTGCGAGGGGTTGATCTGTAACCATCCCAATCCGTATAGATCATATGACTTATTCAACTGATCCCATACTTGTTGAAAACGGCTGCGCAGATCGGTAACGCCGTAAGTTTTATCCAGACTTTTTTTTGAATCGTCGAGTTCTTCTTTCAGTCCGTTCATCACCTGTTTGGTGATATCCTGTCCCCAGAAGCAAACCTCACATTTATCTTTAGGCAGAGGATCTTTTCTTACTGTATATAATTTTAGTTTATAATCTGGCTCAATACCAAAAGAACTAAGAAAGGAAACATCTACTTTTCTTTCTCCTTCGGAGCCAAAACCGCATTTACAGGGAGGGGTCCATGGAGAGATCACCGCGCCTTGTACACAAACCCGGGTAGAACCAATGATCTTATAATATCCGGTAAATCCAAAGTTCAGTGTGTTCAGATTTCCATTGATGTTCAGTGGACCCCTGCGAAAAACATATTTATATCGGGTATCGCATCCATTCTGGATCCACGCATCGGGATAACCTGCGGAGGTGAATAATGTATCAACATATTTTTCCGCCATTTGAAAAAGTGGACGCAAATAAATTTGAATGGGAATATTGATCTCTGATTCAGGTAATGAATCTAATCTGAAGTTTTGCGGGGAGAGATCTGGGTTGGCTGGATTGATCTTCTGTGAATGAAGGCTTGTTGAAAGAGTAATAAAAATTAAGATTAAGAATATTGCACGCATTCTGGCAAAGTTAAGCTACAGGCTGCATGTGACAAGTCTGCATCATAGGCTTAAGTCTTGTTTAACTTATATCCATTCTCCTATGTCATACCGAGCGTTACTACTGACGATTTGAAATGCAATTCATTCTTCGCGAGGTATGTCTTTTTTCATTTTCTTACTCCCTTAGTTGAACAGCCAAAGGCACCCCCAGCCCCTAAAGGGGAGGATATGTAGGTTAAGCTGCTAATTCATTGTCAAAATATAAAGAGGTATAATATAAAATGCAAAATATTCTTTACTAGGAAACTCCTGAATCGACTACAAGTCTGCCTGGGGAGGCGGCCTCAGAAAAATGGCGTTAAGAAAATTACGAAGTATGGCGGGCGACTGCGTAGCAGGAGCAAAGGCAAAGCTGTTTGAGCCCGCACAGGCGGGCGAGTTCTTTGCCTTTCGACAGACGAAGTAATTTTTAGCCATTTTTATGAAGCCTTGATTTTTTTGTTTCTTTTTTTATCAAGAAAAAAGAAAAGAAAGAAATTCAAGAAAAAAGAACGGAAAGAAAAAGATAAGGAGATACCTCGCGAAGAATATTTGTCTTTCAAATCTGGAATACTAGCGTTCGCTATGACAAATAAAACGCATATAGCGTGCATACTGCCTCAAAACCCCTCCTTCGGAGTACACATACTAAACCAATTTCCGCAACCATCTTTTAAAATACATTCGGTTCCGTAGAATTGCTCTTTGGGCTCACTAATATCTACGCCTTTTTGTTTTAATTCATCATAGCTCTTCCTGCAATCTAATGTATAAAAAACTCCTGCACCAAGCAGTTGTTTCTCCATTAAGAGAGTAAGGGCTTTTATAGATTCATCATCCCAGCCCATCATACCTGCATCGGGAACTCCCAGCAAAACGATCTCTTGTTCAGGATCATCAGGAGTAGTTAAGGTAATCCAGCGCATACCATCTTCCATTTCTATATTTGTGTGCTCTTTAAAGCCAAGTTTATTTACATAAAAGTCGAGGGCTTTGGCCTGATCGGAAACAAAGAGGGAGCAATGAGATAATTTAGTAATCATATTATGAGGTTTAAGGTGGAGAGTTGAGGGTTTAGTGGGTTATAAGCGATTTATTGAAATAAAGTACCATTTTATTATGGTATTTAGTCATTGTCCAGAGAACTTCTTAATCTCCCCAATCTGGGTTAAAGCTCTCAGCTCAAAGCTCGTAGCTCGCCGCTAATAAAAGCTGCCATTTTTTCACCCCTTACGTATCAGGCATAAAGGTTGATAATCAATAAGAGCTTGTTCAGTTAGAACAAGTGGCATTTAAAATTGAAATAATACAACTATGGGAAAGATAATCGGAATTGACCTCGGAACTACAAACAGTTGCGTGGCCGTAATGGAAGGCAATGAGCCTGTCGTAATTGCCAATGATGAGGGACGTCGTACGACCCCTTCAGTCGTGGCTTTTTTGAAAAATGGTGAGCGTAAAGTGGGAGATCCTGCCAAGCGCCAGGCCATTACAAACCCTCAGAATACGATCACGAGTGTGAAGCGTTTTATGGGTCGACAGTTTGACGAAGTAGGTTCAGAGCTAAGTCACTGGAGCTATAAGGCCGTAAAAGGTGACAATAATACAGTTCGAATTGACATAGATGGCAGACCCTATACTCCACAGGAGATCTCCGCGATGGTGCTTCAGAAAATGAAGAAAACTGCTGAGGATTACCTGGGTCATGAAGTGACCGAGGCCGTTATTACGGTTCCGGCTTATTTCAACGATGCCCAGCGCCAGGCTACTAAAGAAGCGGGCGAGATCGCCGGTTTGACCGTTCGCCGGATCGTGAACGAGCCAACGGCCGCAGCCCTGGCTTATGGAATGGATAAGGACAAGCATGATCATAAGATTGCTGTATTCGACCTTGGTGGAGGTACTTTTGATATCTCAGTTCTGGAAATTGGTGATGGTGTATTTGAAGTAAAATCAACCAACGGTGATACGCACCTGGGTGGTGATGATTTTGATAAGGTGATCATGGACTGGCTGGCCAATGAATTTAAAAATGATGAAGCTATTGATCTTCGTAAAGACCCAATGGCATTGCAACGTTTGAAAGAAGCGGCAGAAAAAGCTAAGATCGAATTATCTTCTTCAACCGAAACAGAGATCAATCTTCCTTACATCACCGCAGTGGATGGTGTACCTAAGCACCTGGTGAAAAAATTAAGCAAGGCTAAATTTGAGCAACTGGCTGATGATCTTTTCAACCGTTGTTTAAAACCTTGTGAGCAGGCATTGAAAGATGCAGGCATGAATCCTTCGGAGATCAATGAAGTGATATTGGTAGGAGGTAGCTCACGTATTCCTAAAGTGCAGGAGCTAGTTGAAAAATTCTTCGGTCGCAAACCGCACAAGGGGGTGAATCCGGATGAAGTAGTGGCCATAGGTGCTGCTATCCAGGGAGCCGTTCTTACAGGAGAAGTAAAAGATGTGTTGTTGTTGGATGTTACGCCGCTTTCATTGGGTATTGAGACCATGGGTGGTGTAATGACTCCACTGATTCCTTCTAATACAACTATTCCTACGAAGAAATCAGAAGTGTTCTCTACTGCAAGCGATAATCAGCCGGGCGTTCAGATCCATGTATTACAGGGTGAGCGCTCCATGTCGAAAGACAATAAGAGTCTGGGTATTTTCAATCTGGATGGAATTCCACCAGCACCACGCGGACTGCCTCAGATCGAAGTAATTTTTGATATTGATGCCAATGGAATACTTCATGTGACTGCAAAAGATAAATGCACAGGCAAAGAGCAAAAGATCCATATTGAGGCAGGTTCTGGTTTGAATAAAGAAGAAGTAGAAAGAATGAAGGCGGAAGCCAAAGCCAATGAAGCTTCTGATAAAGTAGAAAAAGAAAAAGTAGAGAAACTCAATATGGCCGATAGCCTGGTATTCCAGACGGAGAAGCAATTGAAAGAATACGGAGATAAAATTCCAGCTGATAAAAAATCCGCCATTGAATCTGCCGCCGAAATATTAAAAGAAGCGCATAAATCACAGGATCTTGCCGCTATCGATACAGCCATGCAAACCCTGAATACCGCCTGGACAGCGGCGTCAGAAGATATGTATAAAGCCACGCAGGAACAACCCGCAGCCGATGCCAATGGCGCGCATGCAGAAGGTCAAACCGCTGATGCAAATGTTGGTGGAGATAATGTAACAGATGTGCCTTTTGAAGAAGTGAAATAGAAGTTGAGGGTTGAGAGTTTAGGGTTTAGTGATCAGAACTAAACCCTAAATTTCACCCCGAAAAATTAAAGATTACTTTTCAACCTTCGACAATCAACGCTAAACTCTCAACCCTAAACCCTCAACGTCCTAAATCATGGAATTAGAAATCTTCACCCTCGCCGACTTCGCCCAGGACAATAATACCAAACTTACCGTGGTAGGTACATTTGATAGTATTTATGCACCTGGTTTTCCGGCTACACATCCTAATTGTTATGTGGCCTCGAGAATGCGGTTTGGTGCCAGTGAAACAGGAGCGCATGAATTCAAACTCACGCTGACGGATGAAGAGGGGAAGGAGGTGATTCAGCCTATAACAGGAAATCTAAATGTAGGGGAATCTCCAAATGGGCAGGCAAGCTCCATTAACATCATCATTAATTTCGCGCAGCTTCAGTTTCAAAAACCGGGACGCTATTCTTTTCAGTTGTATATGGATGGTGAGTGGCGCAGTGGATTAGGGTTATATTTACATGCCATGCCGGCGAAGCAGTAATTAATAATTATTGATTATTAAACCCTGCTCAATTCGTACCTTCAAATGACCATGGTAAAAACTGCTTTCTGGTTTATTCTTTTGCTCCCGATCATATTATCATGTAAGAAGAAAGGTCCCGACCCAAGTCCGGTTCCT
>JAYTXP010000022.1:0-8534 GCA_043742885.1 Chitinophagaceae bacterium
AGAAGTATTGAAACTGAACCGCTCCGTATCTTCATTTATCTTTTTAATAGTACGATGAAGTATTTTCCACTCTATATCTGATGGCGATTCATCGGTCCATAATTTACCTTTATGCTCATCAAAAAATAAGCGCCATAATTTTTTCAGAAAACGATGCACCCCCTCTATTCCCTTTGTATCCCATGGCTTGCTCACTTCTACCGGACCCAGAAACATCTCATACATTCTGAAAGTATCCGCCCCATATTTTAATACCAGATCATCGGGATTCACCGTATTGAACTTGGATTTGGACATTTTTTCGGTCTCTACTCCGCAGATATATTTTCCTTTCTCCAAAATAAAACTTGCATCTTCATATTCTCCGCTTCTCCATTTTTTAAATTGTTCCAGATCCAGCTCTACCCCATCCACCATATTTACATCTACATGAAGGCCCTGAGTTTCATATTCATCTTTCAAACCAAAAGACACAAATTCATTTTTTCCGACTACACGATAAACGAACCTGGACGATCCCTGTATCATTCCCTGATTCAATAAACGCCTGTATGGTTCATCAAAACCAATATGACCAAGATCAAAAAGAGCCTTGGTCCACATACGACTATATAATAAATGTCCCACCGCATGTTCTGTTCCTCCAATATAAAGGTCCACCTGGTTCCAGTAATCGCTCACTTTTCTATCGCAAAAGCTTTGCTCATTACGGGGGTCCATATATCGAAGAAAATACCAGCTGCTACCCGCATAACCGGGCATCGTATTGGTCTCCAGGTCATGATCGGTCCACTCAGCAATATTTGCCAGGGGACCTTCTCCTTCCGGACCTGGTTTATAAGAATCCACATGGGGAAGCAACAAAGGCAATTCAGATTCATCCAGCGGGATAGCGATTCCATCCACCCATTTTATTGGAAATGGTTCCCCCCAGTATCGCTGACGGCTGAAGGCTGCATCACGCATACGGTAATTTACTTTTCGTATTCCGATTCCTTTTTCCTCGATCTTATTAATAATAAAAGGTATCGCCTCTTTCATCTGCATACCATCCATTATTCCGGAATGCTGCAGTATAGCCTCTTTGGTAGAATTGGCTTCTTCCCCATTGTAATGATCACCTATAATATTAGTAATAGGAATATTAAAATGCCTGGCAAATGCATGATCTCGCTGATCTCCGCAGGGAACAGCCATGATAGCACCTGTACCATAACCGGCCAACACATATTCACTGATCCAGACTGGTATCAGTTTTAAGCTAAAAGGGTTAATGGCATAGGCTCCGGTAAAAACTCCACTGATCTTTTTTTCCGACATTCTTTCCCGCTCACTGCGACTGTTCACATGATCCAGATATTTTTCAACTTCTGCTTTTTGTTCCGGCGAGGTTATACTTTTCACCAATTCATGTTCGGGTGCCAGCACCATAAAGTCCACCCCAAAGATGGTATCCGGCCTGGTCGTATAAACTGTCAACTCACCACTGCCAACTGCAAACTTTACTTCTGCTCCTTCAGATCTTCCGATCCAGTTGATTTGCATTTCCTTCATCGCTTCGCTGAATTCCACTTTATTCAACCCTTCCACTAATCGATCAGCATAGGCTGTGATGCGCAAATACCATTGACGCAATTTCTTTTTTACTACGGGATGCCCACCTCTTTCACTTACGCCATTCACCACTTCATCATTTGCCAGCACCGTACCCAATGCCTCGCACCAGTTCACTTCCCCTGTACCGCAAAAGGCCAACCGATATTCCATCAATATATCCTGGCGGGTTCTTTCATTAAATGAATTCCATTGTACCGCAGAAAATGACTGGATCTCAAATTGAGAATTGGGAACAGGCTGTGCCGCATTTCCATTTTTTTCAAATTCTGCTGTCAGTAAAGAAATGGAACTTGCTTTTTGTGCTATTCTATCGTAAAAAGAATGGAAGAGTTGAAGAAAGATCCATTGTGTCCATTTATAATAACTGGCATCACTGGTGCGGATCTCACGATCCCAATCAAAACAGAAGCCGATATTATCAAGCTGTCTTCTGAAATTATTAATATTATTTTCCGTGGAAACCAGCGGATGAATACCGTGTTCAATAGCATATTGTTCAGCTGGCAAACCAAAAGCGTCATAACCCATCGGGTGTAGCACATTAAAACCCTGCAATCGCTTAAATCGGGAATATATATCAGAGGCAATATATCCAAGAGGATGCCCTACATGCAAACCGGTTCCACTGGGATAAGGGAACATATCCAGTACATAATATTTTGGACGGCTGCTTTCATTAGATACCTTATAAGCATTAGTATCCTTCCAGCGTTGCTGCCATTTTTTTTCAATATCCCTGAACTGGTACTCCATCATTTAAAATTTTCCCGGAAAAATAATTTTCGGCCGCGGAACCTTGTTTGTGAAAGAAGGTCTAAATTTTCTCAAACCTCATCGATACGGCAAAATATCTGCGGCTGGCAATCGTTAGAAGAAACGACCCCCAAAGGGGTAACAAAAATACGGATAGCCAAAGTAATTCTGTTATTTTTGCCTCAACCTTAAGGGATTAGTCCATTAAAAAGTGCTGAAGAGGTCAAACTTTTCAGATAAACCCATCGAATTTATGGCGCAAACCGGAAGAGCTTCAATTAAGCGTGGAAAACCTTCTTATTTTATGTCTGTACTGGGTGTAACCCTGGTGCTTTTCTTTTTAGGCATTATCGGATGGTTGGTGATCAATGCCAATAAACTTCGCGATTACTTCAAAGAGAATGTAGAGGTGAGAGTTTACCTGCTGGGTAATCTTAATACAAAAGATAGCGTTAACCTGATGGATTATATCTCCTCCAAACCTTATGTAAAATCAATTCGCTATGTTTCTAAAGAAGAGGCAAAGGCTATTTATATGCAGGAAGAGAATGAGGACTGGAGCAAGGTGCTGAATGAAAATCCACTTCCAAACGCCATTTATTTCAGAATTAAAAAACAATATGTTCAGCTAGATACGCTTGCCAATATTCAGACAGACCTTGGAGAACGAACCTATGTTACGGATGTGAAATATCCGGAGGCCCTGATCGGCAAGCTGAATAGTAATTTCAGGGTGATCGGAATTGCCCTGCTGGTGCTGGTGATCATTATTTCCATTGTGGTCATTATTCTTATTGATAATACCATTCGATTGGCCATGTTCAGTAATCGTTTCTTAATTAAGACCATGCAAATGGTGGGAGCCACCCGAGGATTTATAGCCAAACCACTGAATACCAGGGCTATTATTAATGGTGCCACAAGTGGTATCCTGGCCTCACTGGCCCTGTATATTATTATAATAGTCTTTGAAAACTCGATCACACAATTAAAGACCATTCATGATACCGGTTCCCTCTTGCTTTTGTTCTTAACTCTTACGGTTACAGGTGTCGCTATCACGCTGGTAAGCACTCATCGTTCAGTGATCAAATACCTAAAGATGAAACTCGACGAATTGTATTGACGTCTCAACTTCTCAACCTTTTAGTATATTGCATCTCTTAAAACTTTCGAATGATAGAAAAAAATATCGCACCCATGTTCAGTCGTGCAAATTATATGTGGATGCTGGCAGGTATCATTGTAATTGCCCTAGGTATGGTTCTAATGTCTGGTGGTATTAGCAATAATAACCCTGCTATTTTTGACAGATCAGCGGTATATAGTTTTACCCGCATCACTATAGCACCCATACTCGTTATTATCGGATTGGTGATCGAAATATTTGCCATCTTCCGGAGCCCGAAGCCGGCGAAAGACTAAAATCACATGACTACATTACAGGCGATCATTACCGCGATCGTGGAAGGAGTTACTGAATTTCTTCCTATCTCTTCTACCGCGCATATGAAATTTGCGCAGGCCATGATGGATATCGATCCGAATGATGCTTTTGTGAAAATGTATGATATCGTAATACAGCTGGCGGCAATCCTGGCTGTGGTCTTACTTTACTGGAAAAAATTCGTCAATTTCAAGTCATGGGGGTTTTATATCCGCATTATCATTGCCGTTATCCCCTCACTGATCGCCGGTGCTCTTCTTAAAAAACATATTGATCATATTCTCGGTAGCGTCGCCATCATTGCCATCATTACTGTTTTGGGTGGCATTATTCTTTTATTCGTTGATAAATGGTTTTCTCATCCCCTTATCGACCGTGAAGAGGAAATCTCCAATCCAACCGCTTTTAAGATCGGCTTGTTTCAGATCCTTTCTATATTATTCCCGGGTGTAAGCCGAAGTGCGGCTACGATCATTGGTGGAATGGCCTCCGGACTTACGCGTCGAGTGGCCGCAGAGTTCTCCTTTTTCCTTGCCGTACCCACCATGGCCGCAGCTACAGCCAAAGAATTATATGATACCTATAAGGAAACACCAGAAGCATTACACAATAGTAATCTGGCCTTGCTTGGACTTGGTTGCCTGGTTTCCTTCATTGTATCCATGATAGCAATAAAAAGTTTTATTGCTTATTTGCAGAAACATGGATTCCGGGTATTTGGTATATACCGGATCATTGCCGGTTTGATCATTCTCAGCCTCATTTATTTCGGTGTTATCAAGGGATAGTACATTATCCTTATTTTTAACCAAAGCAAATTCATGCAAACCGCCTCCAAAAAGGTAGTGAATGGTTGGGCCATGTACGATTGGGCCAATTCTGTTTACAATCTTGTCATCACCACCACATTTTTTCCAATCTACTATCTTGGTATCACCGGAGACGGCAATGATGCTACCAAAACAGATTATATCGATTTTCTATGGTTCAAACATATTCCCAATTCCTCTCTATACGATTATACACTGGCTGCCGCCTTCCTGATCGTGGCTATTTCCTCTCCTATCTTAAGTTCTATTGCCGATTATAATGGCAATAAGAAAAGTTTCATGAAATTCTTTGTTACCCTCGGATCCGTGAGCTGCCTGGGATTTTATTTTTTTAATTCTGATAACCTGTTGTTAGGATCCATATTAATGATCACAGCCACCGTAGGTTTCTGGGGCAGTTTGGTCTTCTATAATTCCTATTTACCGGAAATTGCCGCTCCTGAAGATCGCGACCGCATCAGCGCCAAAGGATTTACGATGGGATATATTGGTAGTGTGTTGTTGCAGGTGATCGGTTTCATTCTGGTGATGATGGCAGCGGATGATGCATCCTCTCAAAGCAAGGCAGTGCGCATCACTTTTGTGCTGGTGGGCATCTGGTGGTTTGGCTTCGCTCAAATTACATTTAAGCGTCTGCCGAAAAGTATACCCGCTGGTAAAAAGAACAACAAGAATATTTTCTCCAATGGATTTCATGAACTGGGAAAAGTTTTCCGCCAGGTAAAAAGTATGCCTGTACTTTGGTTATTCCTTTGTTCTTTCTTTTTTTATAATATGGGGGTGCAAACCGTGATGCTGATAGCCACTAATTTCGGGAAAGAGGAATTAAAACTGGATACTACCACACTTATTCTTACGGTAGTTATCATTCAATTACTGGCGATCGTTGGTGCCATTATGATGAGTCGACTCTCAGAAAGATTCGGCAATTTCAAAGTACTGATGTTCGTAATTCTATTATGGGCTGCTGTATGTGTTTATGCCTATTTCTTCCTTTTTAATAAATGGCAATTCTTCGGAGTAGCCGCAATTGTAGGTTTGGTAATGGGAGGGATTCAATCGCTTAGCAGAAGTACTTATAGCAAACTGATGCCTGTCACAAATGATACGGCTTCGTTTTTCAGCTTTTTTGATGTTACCGAAAAAATAGCCATCGTAGTGGGTATGTTTAGTTTCGGATTCATTACCCATTTAACCGGTAGCATGCGTGAAAGCATACTGTCCCTGGTTGTGTTTTTTATCATCGGTTTATTGATCCTTTTTGTAGCATATAAAAAATCTAAAACAACAGCAGTACAATGAAACTATATTCGGTAAATACTGGTTATTTCAAATTAGATGGGGGCGCTATGTTTGGAGTTGTTCCCAAAAGCATCTGGAATAAATTAAATCCTGCAGACGAAAACAATATGTGTGGATGGGCACTGCGTTGCCTGCTCATTGAACAGGAAGGAAGGTTGATCCTTGTGGATAATGGCATGGGAGATAAACAGGACGCTAAATTCTTCGGGCATTATTATCTGCATGGAAATGATAGCCTGGCTACTTCCCTTTCAGCCCATGGCTTTTCATTTGATGATATTACCGATGTTTTTCTCACCCATTTGCATTTCGATCATTGTGGTGGAAGTATTAAAAAACAGGGCGATAAATTAGTTCCTGCTTTTCCCAATGCGCAATACTGGAGCAATCAGGACCATTGGAACTGGGCAGTGAACCCAAATGACCGGGAGAAAGCATCATTTCTCAAAGAAAATATTTTTCCTATCCAGGAAAGCGGCCAATTAAAATTAATTGATACCGCCAATTTTGAGAATGGAAAACTGGGAACCAGTTCATTTTTGCCTGGCATCCAGATCCGGTTTGTTAATGGTCATACTAATTCCATGATGCTTCCGCACATAGAATATAAAGGAAGGACTATCGTATACATGGCAGACCTCCTGCCTTCACAGGCTCATATTCCATTGCCTTATATAATGGCATATGATATGTTTCCGCTAACTACACTCAACGAGAAAAGATCCTTTTTACAGGAAGCAGTGGAAGGTAATTATATTCTTTTTTTTGAACATGACCGTGAACATGAATGCTGTGATCTGCAGATGACAGAGAGAGGAATAAGGCCAAAGAATTTCTTCCGGCTAAGTGATATCTAATCACTTATCAGTCTTCTTTTTTTAAGTATCAGCAAACTTCCAATCAGGGCAGGAAGGATAAGATTTATCAGCCATACTCCCGCTGTGGCCAATGTAATTCCTAATTGGTTTGTGCTGAACAATCCTGCCAGCGTAATAATCACCTTCCCTTTTTGAGCCAGTTCCGCAATGGCAATCGTGGGTATTACGGCCAGCACAAGAAATGAAACATTGACGGCCCAGAAAGAATCTATCGGAGAAATTTTTACTTCAAACAAATAAAAGAACAAATAATACTGCAGTCCGAAAATGATAAAGCGAAAAAACGAGAGTAATAACATCTGGAGCAGGATCATTTTATCTAGCTGCTCCAGCGCTTCTACCAGGTAAAATAATTTTTTCCCCTGGCTGATCTTTCCCAGTAAATGAACGATCCAGTTTAGTTTGAAATAAAACAACAATAATCCAAACAGGACCAATGACACTCCGCTAAGTACTACCTGCATCCAGGTTTCATTGATCACTCCCTCACTAATGATCTTTGAATGAAGTACGAGTAAACCAATAAGACCAAATAATAATGTGATAATCAACTGGCTCATACTTCCCACTATGGAAACAGAAATGGTTCTGAGCCGGCTTCCCTCTTTTACAAACATCAGCCTTCCAAAATATTCTCCAACTCTGTTAGGTGTGGTTACGGAAAATGAAACGCCGGAAAAAATACCCTGAAGCGCATTGATAAAAGAAATATCCTGTACCGATCTTACAGCGATCTTCCATTTGAAGGCTTCAAGTCCCCAGTTAATAAACATGAGCCCAATCACTGCTGCAACGAGGATCAATTTTTCAAAACCCCAGGAATTTATTATTTGCTGCCATGCCTGTTTTAGTCCCGGCTGATGAGCTATTTGCTGATATATGGACCAGAACAACCAGCAGAACAACAAGGGACCCAGGAAGTAGTTGATGAAGATTTTGCTATTTCGGGTCAGCTTCATTAATCTTGTAAAAATACATTCTCCCTGCAAAAGCCGGATAAAATAATACTGGGGATCGACCCCGGCACATTACTGATGGGCTACGGCATCATCTCTGTTCAGCAGCAAAAACTAACCCTGCTTGAATTCGGTGTACTTAAACCGGGGAAATCGAAGGACACTTACAAAAAACTCCAGCTTATTTTTAATACGGTCAGCGGATTGATCATAAAATATCAGCCAACTGAATTTGCCATTGAAGCTCCTTTCTTTGGTAAGAATGTGCAAAGTATGCTTAAACTTGGCCGGGCACAGGGTGTGGCTATTGCGGCAGCCATGCGCTACGGACTTGAAGTGACTGAATACTCCCCAAAAAAAGTTAAGCAATCTGTTACCGGAAATGGAAATGCGGATAAAGAACAGGTAATGAAAATGCTGCAAACAATTTTCTCCATAAAAGAGAAGCCCACTCATTACGATGCCAGTGATGCGCTGGCTGTGGCACTATGTCATCACTATCAATCCGGTCCTCTTGGTGCCATTACCAAAGGAAAAGCAGGAAAAGGCTGGGAAGATTTTCTGAAACAAAATCCTTCAAGAATCGCCTCTAAAAAAGGGAAATAATTATTTTTGATTCAGCGCATTAAGAATCCTTGACTGTGCTTCCTTCAGACTTTCTTCGGAAGCCCTTGACTTTGACCTTGAAAAATTCAGATCTTCTGATGAATTTATAGGCACCAGATGAAGATGAGCATGTGGTACTTCCAAA
>JAYTXP010000023.1:0-23977 GCA_043742885.1 Chitinophagaceae bacterium
GTGGTTATTTTTCATAAGTAGTGCATTAAGTTTTTCAGATTAGGATAACGAATAATTTACTAAAGGTAAAAAAGACAACTGTTTTTACAAACAATTGCCCGTTAATTTTATGTTTAGAACAGGATTTTACTAATTAAATTATAGGAATTTTACGAATCAGATCTTACCTACCATATTTTCTGGTTTTACCCATTGATCAAATTCCTCTGGTTTAACATAACCTAGTTTCACAGCCATTTCTTTCAGAGTAGTTCCCTGCTTATGCGCTTTTTGCGCGATCTCTGCCGCTTTGTAATAGCCAATTTTTGTATTCAAAGCGGTCACCAGCATCAGGCTATTGTCTACATGTTTTTTAATATTGGATGCTATAGGAGCCAAACCAATGGCGCATTTATCGTTAAAGGATACACATCCTTCTCCGATCAGCCGCGCGCTATGAAGAAAATTATAGATCATCATGGGCTTAAATACATTCAGCTCAAAATGTCCAGTAGCTCCGCCGATATTGATCGCTACATCATTTCCTAAAACCTGCGCCGCGATCATAGTAAGCGCTTCGCATTGAGTTGGATTCACTTTGCCAGGCATGATGGATGATCCTGGCTCATTATCAGGAATGGATAATTCACCAATTCCAGAGCGGGGACCTGAAGAAAGCATACGGATATCGTTGGCGATCTTCATTAAACTCACAGCAACTGTCTTCAGTGCTCCATGTGCTTCCACAATGCCATCATGAGCAGCCAGTGATTCAAATTTATTTGGAGCCGTTACAAATGGTAATCCCGTTAGTTTGGCAATATGTTTTGCCACATTCTCAGAATAATTCGGAGGGGTATTGATACCCGTACCCACAGCTGTTCCTCCAAGGGCCAGTTCACTTAAATGTGATAATGTATTTTTTATCGCTTTCATTCCATGGTCAAGCTGCGCTACATATCCGCTGAATTCCTGACCTACCGTGAGAGGAGTAGCATCCATGAAATGCGTACGACCGATCTTCACCACTTTCATATACTGCTTGCTTTTTTTTGCCAGCGTATCTCTCAGCTTTTTAATACCGGGCAGCGTGGTTTTCATCAGCATGGTGTATGCCGCGATATGCATAGCCGTTGGAAAAGTATCATTACTGGATTGAGATTTGTTCACATCATCATTTGGGTGAAGGAATTTATCCTTATCGCTTAGTTTCCCGCCTTTCAGCACATGACCTCGATAGGCGATCACTTCATTCACATTCATATTGCTTTGCGTTCCACTTCCTGTCTGCCATACAACCAGAGGAAAATATTCATCCAGTTTTCCCGCGAGTATTTCATCGCAGACCTTTGATATGAGTTGTGATTTATTTTTTGCCAGAACACCTGCATCGAGATTGGTTAAAGCTGCAGCTTTTTTCAGGTGCGCAAAGGCACGAATGATCTCCAGGGGCATTCGGTTAATATCCTGGGCGATCTTAAAATTATCTATGCTTCGCTGGGTCTGGGCTCCATAATAAGCATCAGCAGGAACCTTTACCTCGCCCATGGTGTCTTTTTCTATACGATAATCCATACAGTGTTTTTTGTACCGCAAAGGTAAGAAGGAAAGCCAATGTCGTTATGAGAATGGTCATCTGTTCTACAGAGATTTACCATCCATTTGTTATATTGGGTCATGAAACGATTGATTTTTTTTTGCCTGTTGATCATATCCTGCTCAGCGGCTAATACGCAGGCAAAACATATTTTCTCTCTAAGTAAGGATGCATTCCTGCTGGATGACCGTCCTTTTCAGATCATATCGGGTGAAATGCATCCTGCCAGGATTCCCAGGGAGTACTGGCAGCACAGAATCCAAATGGCAAAAGCCATGGGCTGTAATACAATTGCTGCCTATATATTTTGGAATTATCATGAATCTTCTCCTGGTCAATTTGATTTTAGTTCCGGTAATCATAATATTGCTGCTTTTATTAAACTCTGTCAGCAGGAAGGTCTATGGGTGCTGTTAAGACCCGGTCCCTATGTTTGCGCCGAATGGGATTTTGGAGGATTGCCTTCCTATCTTTTAAAAATACCGGATATTAAACTTCGGTGCATGGATCCAAGGTATATGACGGCGGCAAAAAGATATATAGATCGTTTGGCTAAAGAAGTATCCCCACTACAATGCACGAAGGGTGGTCCGATCTTAATGGTACAGGTAGAAAATGAATATGGTAGTTATGGTAATGATAAAGAATACCTTGAAACCCTTCGTAAATACTGGATAAAGGGTGGCATCAATGTACCATTTTATACAGCCGACGGTGCAACTGCTTATATGCTGGATGCGGGTCATATTGCAGGAGCAGCTATTGGATTGGATAGTGGAGGAAGTGATGCGGATTTTGATCAGGCCAAAAAACATGATCCTACGGCTCCATCATTCAGCAGTGAGACCTATCCGGGATGGTTAACTCATTGGGGAGAGAATTTTGCTAAAACGGATACCAATGATCTGAAAAAGGAAATGGATTTCCTATTGAAAAATGGTAAATCATTTAACCTCTATGTGATTCATGGCGGCACCAATTTCGGATTGACTGCCGGAGCCAATTCATTTTCACCTACTCAATACCAGCCCGATATCACCAGCTATGATTATGATGCGCCAATTGATGAACAGGGAAGGGCTACCCCAAAATATATGATGCTCCGAAGAATGATGATGAGCTATAAAGACAGAGTATTACCTGAGGTGCCCGCCCCCATTGCCTCTATGGATATTCCTTCTTTTGATATGCATATCAGCGGAAGTATTTGGAATAATATTTCTACTGCCCCGGTTGTGAGATCAGCACAACCTTTGACATTTGAAGCGATGGGACAGGATCAGGGATTTGTTCTTTACCGTACCAAACTCATAGGTCACAAAAAAGGAAAACTGACAATCACGGCCCCACATGATTATGCCCTGGTATTTTTAAATCATCAGTTCATCGACACCGTTTATCGCGATGGGGGTAAATGGACGGTTGACCTACCTGCTTCTGATCCAACTGTTAAAGATCCTTTGCTTGAGATCCTGGTAGAGGGAATGGGCCATATTAATTTCGCACAATACCTTATTGATAGAAAAGGAATAACAGATCGTGTTACACTCAATGGCATGACCCTGATGAATTGGGAAATGATCCTTCTCCCGGTCAATGAAAACTTTATTCGAAAAAGTCTCGGTAGCTCAGATAAGGTTAAAGTTCCGGGTCTTTTCTTTTCAGGAAATTTTTCTTTAATTAAAACGGCAGATACATTTTTCGATCTCAGCGGATATAGAAAGGGAATTTATTTCGTGAACGGACATCTGCTGGGTCGTTACTGGAATATCGGTCCGCAACAAAGACTTTTTTGCCCTGCCAGCTGGCTAAAAAAAGGAATAAATGAAATTGTAATTTTCGATCAGCATCAGTTGCATCCTGCGGCTGTTTCGGGAAAACAAATAATGAACTAACGGTTATCCATATGCGTAATTTAATGCTTGTTATTTTGCTTGCCATTATAGTTAACGGACAAGCGCAGACATATCAGCCCAACTGGGAAAGCCTGGAATCAAGACCTGTTCCTCAATGGTTTCGCGATGCCAAATTCGGAATCTTCATTCATTGGGGTGTTTATTCTGTACCGGGATGGAGTACGAAGGGAAATTATTCAGAGTGGTATCAGCAGGGATTGCAGACCACCGACAGCGCAAGAATAAAATATCATAAGGCAAAATTCGGTGACCGCAGTTATTATGATCTGGCAAATGATTTTAAAGCTGAATTGTATAACCCGGATGAATGGGCAAAATTATTTGAAGCCTCCGGAGCAAAATATATTGTTCTTACATCAAAGCATCATGATGGATTTACTCTCTGGCCGAGTAAAGAAGCCGATAAAACCTGGGGATTTCCATGGAACGCGGTAGCGATCGGTCCCAAAAGAGATCTTCTGGGCGATCTGTTTAAAGCCGTCAGAAAAACATCCGTTCATCCGGGAATGTATTATTCTCTTTTCGAATGGTTCAATCCACTATGGAAGACGGATAAGGCCAAATACACTGAACAACATGTATGGCCGCAAATGAAAGAATTGATCAATACGTATCAGCCGGATGTTTTCTGGACCGATGGTGACTGGGAGGTGAATGATGAAGTCTGGAAATCAAAGGAGTTTATTGCCTGGATGTATAATCAAAGTCCGGTAAAGGATCGTGTGGTCACCTATGACAGATGGGGTTCCAATGTTCGTTTTCATCATGGCTCGGTTTATACACCCGAATATCAGCCTGATCTTGATTTTGAAGATCATTACTGGGAAGAAAGTCGTGGTATGGGCGCCAGCTATGGCTACAACCGCGAAGAAGATGCTTGGGATTATAACTCTGCACAATCTTTGGTGCTGCAATTAATAGATAAGGCCAGCCGTGGCGGAAATTTTCTTCTAGACATTGGTCCTGATGAACACGGAAAGATCCCTCCTATAATGCAGGAAAGATTATTACAGATCGGCGAATGGCTGAAGATAAACGGGGAGGCCATTTATAATACGGAGCGTTGGAAGATCCATTCACAATGGAGTGAAGGCAACAGGAATTATAAACCTGCAAGTGGCAGTGGTGATCTTTTATTAAAATTAACGGTGGATCCTGATCCAGGTTATGCGGTGAAAGAAGTTTTTTATACCTACAATCCAGCATCAAATTCGCTCTATGCCATTTTACCGCGTTATCCTTCTGATAGAAAAATGAGATTGAAGGGCCTTGGCCTTACACAGAATAAAAAACTGACCTTATTATCAACAGGTGAGTCTTTAAATAATAGAGTAGAAAAAGGTGACCTGATCATTGATCTTCCGATCTATGATCCTAATAAAATCAAAGTACCTTATGCCTATGCAATTCGCATTGATGATTTTGGAAAATTTGCCCCCAAACCAAGAATCCAGCTTGATTACAAAAATGATCCGCTAAAACCTACCGTATCGATCCTTTCTGCTCCCGATACGAAGATCTATTATGGTATTGACAAAGATCCTGCGATTCCCTATACAGGTCCATTTTCTATTTCCACCTCTGCCACGATCACTGCTATATCATTTTATGAATCAGTGAAAGATGAACTGCCAAGTGGAATAGCCAGCATGGAAGCAAAAACCTACCAGTGGAAAAATGCGCAGTCGAATAAAAAATATTCGCCTCGTATAATCTTCACATACCATCAACCTGAAGGAAAAGTGAGTTTTGAAACCCTTGAAGAACCAAGTATACATGTTGGTTTAGCAAGGTCTATTTCACTTCGGCCTGCTCAGAGTAAAGACCGTTTTGCCTTTCGGTTTGAAGGTTATGTCAAAATAGACAATAGCGCCATTTATAACTGGTTCCTGGCTTCAGATGATGGCAGTAAATTATTTATTGATGATGAACTGGTCATTGATAATGGGGGAGAACATGGAACTGTGGAAAAAGAAGGCAAGACAGCCCTTAAAAAAGGATTTCATAAGATCCGGGTGGATTATTTCGATTCGGGAGGGGGAAATGAATTGAAAGTTTCTATTCAGGCGCCTGGCGCCGCGAAAATGGAATTACCTTCATCTATGCTTTATAATTGATCAATTTTTTTATGCAAATTTATTGCCTGGCCCTTGATCTTAAAGATGATCCCGCGTTGATCGCGGAATATGAAGCGATGCATCTGAAAATCTGGCCCGAAATTTCGAAGAGTATAAAGGACGCGGATATTCACCGGTTGGATATTTATAGAACTGGAAACCGTTTATTCATGATACTGGAGGCGGAAGAGCAATTTAGTTTTGAGAAAAAATCAGCAATGGATGTCGCGAACCCTAAAGTGCAGGAATGGGAAGATCTGATGTGGAAATATCAGCAAGCCCTGCCCTGGGCAAAGCCTGCTGAGAAATGGGTATTGATGGATAAAATATTTGAACTCTCATGATCTTAGATAGTCACGTACATTTTTGGAAATACGATAAAAAAAGGGATGCCTGGATCACCTCGGATATGAAAGTATTGAGACAGGATTATTATCCCAAACATCTTGATCTTAATCTAAAAAGAAATGGCGTGGATGGATGCATTGCGGTACAGGCTTCGCAGGAAGAACTCGAGACCCATTTTTTGATAGAACTTTCTGAAACTCATCCCTCAATTAAAGCAGTGGTAGGTTGGGTAGACCTTTGCGCCGCAAATGTAGAACAGCGACTGGAATATTTTTTTCAATATCCTGTTATAAAAGGAATGCGCCATATTGTACAGGCAGAGTCTGATGGCTTTTTATTAAGGGATGATTTTAAAAGGGGTATAAAAGCTTTAAAGCCTTTTGGATTTACCTATGATATTTTGATCAATGCCCGGCAGCTAAAAGAGACAATTGATTTTGTTGGCCAGTTTCCAGAGCAGGCTTTTGTTTTGGATCATTGTGGCAAACCGGATATCGCGAATCAGAAAATAGCAGATTGGGAACCCGTGATCAGAGAGCTGGCCAGGCGTCCGAATATTTGTTGTAAACTATCCGGATTGTTAACGGAAGCGAAATGGAAGGACTGGAGTCCGGCTGATTTTTATCCTTATCTTGATGTTGTATTCAACGCTTTCGGGACGGATCGGCTTCTTTTTGGATCCGACTGGCCAGTGATACTTGTTTCAGGAATGTATGTGCAATGGAAAAGTTTACTTGAAAAATACATGGAACATTTTTCCGGGGAAGAAAGAGAAAAAGTTTTCGGTCTTAACGCGGAAATATTTTATAAACTTAATATGCTCGATTCTTAGACCATATGAAAAAGATCCTTCTACTGCTCTGCTTAGTATTTTCCCTTCAGGGATTTTCTCAATCCGAAAATATTATCATTATAACTACGGATGGTTTTCGCTGGCAAGATGTTTTTAAAGGAATAGATACGGCAATTGCTAATAACAATAAATTCAATCAGGGCGACAGCGAATATCTCTACCAGCATTACTGGAGCACTGATCTGAATGAGAGAAGAAAAAAATTAATGCCTTTTCTCTGGAATACCATTAGTCAGCATGGACAGATATATGGAAACCGTCAACTGGGATCTAAGGTGGATAATGCAAATCGCTATTGGTTCAGTTATCCTGGCTATCATGAAATATTTACTGGTTTTCCAGACACTGCGGTCAATAGTAATAGTTATCCTCCAAATCCGCATGTTACTGTGCTTGAATATTTGAATCAGCAACCTGCGTTCAAAGGCAAGGTGGCCGTATTTGGAGCCTGGGATGCATTTGATCGTATCATAAATGAAAAGCGTTCGGGCATTCCGGTGATCAATGCTTTTGATAAATCTGGTGGTGACCATCCGACTGCCAATGAAAAATTGATCAATCGGATGCTGAAGGATTCGTATAAACCATTTAAGGATGAAGAGTGCCTGGATGTATTTACTCATTACGCTGCCCTTGAATGCCTGAAAACCAGAAAGCCAAAAGTTTTGTATATCTCTTATGGTGAAACAGATGAGTGGGCCCATGCCGGGCACTACCGTTCTTACCTTGATGCGGCGCATCAGGTAGATGCATGGATAAAAGAGATTTGGACCCAGGTGCAATCAGATCAACATTATAAAAATAAGACTACCCTGCTGATCACAGTGGATCATGGTAGAGGAGATCTTAAAAAAGAAGAATGGACCAGTCATGGTAGTGATATAGCCGATGCCCATGAGATCTGGTTCGCGGTGATGGGACCGGGTATAGAACCCAAAGGGGAGATCAAAAAAGATTCTCAGTATTATCAGCAACAATTTGCACAAACCATCGCTCATATATTGGGCTACACCTATAAGGCAACACATCCCATTGCTTCAGAAATTAAAGACCTTATTAAAAAATGAAAAAATTACTGACCCTTTTTCTGATTTGCTTTGAATTATCATCGCAGGCTCAAACATCTGTTGTTCTTCCACGTCCAACAAAGGCGCAGCTTGACTGGCATGAGACGGAATATTATCTGTTCATGCATTTCGGTCCCAACACGTTTACGAATAAAGAATGGGGCGAAGGAATCGAGCCTGAAGATCTGTTTAATCCCACTGAACTGGATTGCCGTCAATGGTGCCGCATAGCAAAAGCAGCAGGTGCGAAAGGAATTATTATTACGGCCAAACATCATGATGGATTTTGTCTTTGGCCCAGTAAGTATTCTAAGCATACTGTTCGTGAAAGTAAATGGAAAGATGGAAAAGGGGATGTGCTGAAAGAGTTATCACAGGCATGTAAGGAATTTGGTTTAAAATTCGGTGTATACATTTCTCCCTGGGATCGCAATCATCCGGATTATGGAACCGAAAAATATAATACCGTCTTCATCAATATGATGAAAGAGCTTTTTCAAAACTATGGACCAATCTGGGAACTTTGGTGGGATGGTGCAAATGGAGAAGGACCCAATGGTAAAAAGCAGGATTACGACTGGAAACGTTTTGAACAAACAGTCCGGCAGCTTTCACCACGTACTGTCATCTTCAGTGATATTGGACCGGATATCCGTTGGGTAGGAAACGAACAGGGTTTTGCAGGTGATCCCAACTGGAATTATCTCGATACTGCGGGTTTTAAAAGAGGAGCCGGTGGTCCTCCACAGGATTCGCTGAATCATGGAAATTATAATGGCAAAAGTTGGATACCGGCTGAATGTGATGTAAGCATTCGTCCGGGATGGTTCTGGCATGCGGATGAAAATGCAAAAGTGAAATCTGCAGAGGAATTATTTGAGCTTTATCTGAAATCAGTAGGAAGAGGCGCTAATCTTTTATTGAATGTACCGCCAAACGATCATGGACTGATATCTGCAGAAGATGAGAATGCCCTGGTCAATTTTAAAAAATTAAGGGATCAGCGGTTTTCTGTAAATCTTCTTAAAGACGCCAATATTTATTATCAGTTTAGTCGTAAAGACCTGGGTTCAGGTGAACTGACCATACAAGCGCTGGATTCAAATGCAACAGCCTATTCTGCCAACCTGCACAATTTTACTGTGGGGCTGATCAGGCCAACTAAAATGAATTGCATCGTGCTCAGGGAGGGAATTCAAACCGGACAAACTATTCGAAAATTCAGGATCACATTTTATAATGGAGGAAAACAAGTAGGAGAATTTTTAGGAAGTTCTGTGGGCAGAAAGAGAATACTTACTTTTCCGGCAATGACCATTACTTCTTTTAATGTAAATATGGAGGATTCAAAAGGGCGCGATAATATCCGGGGGATCAGCGCTTATTACTATGAGAAGTAAAAACTTACCTTTGAAAAATATTTAATTAAACCTCCATGAATAGACCCATCCGCGTGCTGGTGGCCAAACTGGGATTAGATGGACATGACCGGGGCGCGAAAGTGATAGCGACCGCTCTGCGTGATGCAGGAATGGAAGTGATCTATACCGGACTTCGACAGACCAGCGAAATGGTATTGAATGCAGCCCTTCAGGAAGATGTGGATGCTATTGGCGTAAGTATTCTTTCCGGAGCGCACATGACTGTTTTCCCAAAATTGATTGATATGATGAAGTCAAAAGGAATGCATGATGTACTGCTAACAGGCGGAGGCATTATTCCAGAAGATGATATTCAGAAACTGCATGAAATGGGCGTAGGAAAATTATTTCCACCCGGCACACCAACCAGCGAGATCGCCGGATATATTCAGGAATGGGTGGCGGAAAACAGAAACTTTTAGATTTGATGGGTTGAGCGGTTGAGAGGTTGATGGTGGCCTCCGATACAAAGGTCTTCGCTCAACTTCTCAACAGCTCAACTACTCAACCTCTCAACCTCTCAACTATGTATACTTCTCTTCTAATTGAAACTGAAAATAAGATTGCTACTCTAACTATCAATCGTCCTGATAAAATGAACGCACTGAATAAAACAGTGCTCGATGAATTGGATAAAGCAATTGATGAATTAATTGCGGATAAAGCAATTCAATCGATCATCATTACAGGTGCTGGCCCCAAAGCTTTTGTAGCAGGCGCTGATATTTCGGAGTTTCGAGGTTTAAATAAAGAGGAAGCTATGTCCATGGCGGAAAAAGGGCAGCGTATTTTTAAAAAAATAGAAGACTCTCCAAAGCCATTTGTTGCTGCGGTAAATGGATTTGCATTGGGAGGTGGTTGTGAACTGGCCATGAGTTGCCATTTTCGTCTGGCCAGTGAGAACGCCCGATTTGGTCAACCCGAAGTGAACCTGGGTTTGATTCCCGGGTACGGAGGTACACAACGTTTAGTGCAATTAATTGGTAAAGGCAAGGCCATAGAATTATTGATCAGTGCCAATATGGTAGATGCACAGGAGGCGAAAGCACTTGGATTAGTTAATCAGGTGACTAATTCAGAAAACCTTCTTGCCGAAACTAAAAAAGTACTTTCTGTTATTAATAGCAAAGCGCCTCTTGCAGTTGCCGCATGCATTCGTGCAGCAAATTCCGTTTTTGATGAAACCAAAAATGGATATGAGGTAGAAGTGAAAGAGTTCGGTGATTGCTTTGATACAGAAGATATGAAGGAAGGAGTAACGGCCTTCCTCGAAAAAAGAAAGGCGGAATTTAAAGGAAACTGAGAAGCCTCAACTTCCTCAACCTTCTCAACCTTCTCAACCTTCTCAACCTTCTCAACCTTCTCAACCCCTCAACCCCTCAACCCCAAACCTAATCCTGCTCACCGTTTCTTCTCTTCCTAGAATCTCCGCGATCTGAAACACTGGTGGTCCAAATTTCCCCCCCACCAGCATAATACGAAAAGGTAATTGAAGGTCGCCGGCCTTTATATTTTTCTCTGCCGCTAATTTCTTGAATTCCTCTTCAAGGGAAGATGCATTCCAATCGGTTGTTTTTTCCAGCAGAGATGAATAGTCGAGGAAGAAATTCCTTTTTTCTTCGTTCCATTTTGGCCGAATCGACTCTAGGTCAAGTTCCTTTGGTGCCTGGAAAAAAAATCCGGTCTGCTGTATAAAATCTGGTAACAAATGACAACGTTCTTTCACCAGGTCGATCACTTTTTCCAGTTTGATATGATCCTCTATTTGTATTCCCGTATCATTCAGTAATTGTTCCACTTTCGGACCCAGCTCGGGGATTCTCTTTATCCATTCATGGTTGAACCATTTGGCTTTTTCATAATCGAATTTGGCACCGGCGCTATGTACCCGGTCTATAGAGAATTGTTGTATAAGCTCTTCTTTAGTGAAGATCTCTTTTTCCGTACCATCATTCCATCCTAATAGTGCCAGCAGATTTAAAAAAGCTTCCGGAAGAAAACCTTTTTCCCTGAATCCTTCGGTTAATTCTCCGGTAGAAGGATCATTCCAATTCATGGCAAAAACTGGGAAACCATATTTCGCCCCATCCCTCTTGCTCAGTTTACCATTCGGTCCAAGTATCAACGGAAAATGTGCCCATTTCGGCATCTTATCTAATCCGAAAAGATATTTCCATAATAAAATATGAACAGGAGCCGACGGGAGCCATTCTTCCCCGCGAAAGGCATGACTGATCTTCATTCCATGATCATCTACCACTACGGCCAGGTGATAGGTGGGCATTCCATCCGCTTTTAATAATACTTTATCATCTACCAGCGTTGTTTCAAAACTTACATCGCCCCGGATCATATCAGTGAAGGTCACCGTTTCTGATTCCGGCATTTTTATTCGAATGACATGTCTTGTACCCGCCTTTAATAATTCATTTGTTTCCGCAGGTAAAAGATTTAGTGAATTACGCATATGCATGCGAATAGTATGATCGTACTGAGGAGAAGGGTTAGCATCTGTTTTATGTTTCTGCCTCATCAGTTCAAGTTCTTCCGGTGTATCAAAAGCATAATAAGCATTACCCTGTTCTACCAATTTTTCGGCGTAAGCCCGGTAGCTGTCTTTTCTCTCACTCTGGCGATAAGGACCAAATTCGCCCCCATGCTGTACACTTTCATCCGGTTCAATTCCGCACCAGCGAAGACAATCGAAAATATATTCCTCAGCACCAGCTACATAGCGGCTCTGGTCCGTATCCTCGATGCGAACGATAAAATCACCACCATGTTTTTTGGCAAATAAATAATTGTAAAGAACGGTTCTTACACCACCCACGTGAAGTCCGCCGGTAGGAGAGGGAGCAAAACGTACACGAACTTTTGACATAAAGCAAAGATAGGTTGAGGACCTCCCTCAGTATCTTCGTGTCATGTATTTTTTCAAGACTCCTTTCTGGTTAAAATGGCTATATCCAAAAAGGATCTGGGATATAAAGACCCATGAAAAGATCATCTACCTCAGCTTTGATGATGGCCCTCACCCAACTATCACTCCATTTGTTTTGGATCTGTTGAAACAATATAACGCTAAGGCTAGTTTTTTCTGCATTGGTCATAATGTGGAACGATATCCGCAAGTATACCAACGAATTTTATCGGAGGGGCACACTGCTGGAAATCATACTTATGATCATTTAAATGGATTTGGGACCAGCAATTCGGAGTATATAGCAGATATTAAAAAGGCAGCGAATTGGATAGAATCAGATCTTTTCAGACCGCCTTTTGGAAGATTAAAGAGCGTTCAGGCCCGTCAATTGAAGTATTACCGAATTATTATGTGGGATGTATTAAGCGGCGATTTTGATCCTGCCTTAAAAAAGGAAACCTGTCTGAAAATGGTAAAATCAAAAACAAGGTCCGGATCAATTCTTGTTTTTCACGATAGCGAGAAAGCCTGGGAAAAGTTGGAATATGTTCTACCTGAACTAATGGCTTATTTTAAAGCGGAAGGTTACCAGTTCGAAAAATTACGATAGAAGCGACGGTAAAAAGTTAGGGCCGGGGTAGAAACCCTGGCCCGTTTTTAATCCGTACCCTATGAAAACTGTTTTAAAGGTATAATAATTTTTGAATTACGGCAAAGTAATTTGCCTTGTTACACCGTTGAGTGTGAGGGTCGCCTGGTTATCGCAACTACCTGTTCCAAAGTCTAAAATGCCCACCCATGGACTGCTTCCTCCATTAGGTAAATTGGCCCGGATAGTACGTACCCGACCTCTTACGATCCAACGACAGGTTACTCTTCTAATTAGCGGTTCAGTAATTGTTGATTCCCAGCGAACTGCGAGTGTGGTAGTTCTTACTTGTCCGTTTGCAGATCCTTCGATCTTGAAAATATCATCTCGTGGGTCAGTAAGCGTAAAAGCACCTTCTATCTGGGTTACAGTTCTTGTACTGTTCCATTCTATAAAGTTTCCATTTGGCTTGGTCACCTTCCCATTTACCACATCGATCTTGTAGACAAAAATGGGTATTGGGTTAGTCACCGTAGTCATGTTTTTGATTGTATGGGTACCTTCTACATGAACGTTGTCAATATAAAAACCATCAAAGTGGGTTGTAGCCATAGCACCGGGATAAACCAGGCGATTGGTGTAGTCAATGATCATTTTTCCTCTTCGTACATGACCATCAGGTCCTGAACAACCAGTAGTACCAAAGTCAACCACTACATGTACAGGGAATGGCGTACCATTTGGTCTGGTAATGGTCAGGGTAAAACAACGGTTAGTAGGAACTAGGGTATCAGTTCTTCCAAAGAAAACACCTGAGCCCGCTACACCTACATCATTGTTCACACCTAATACGTCATCAAAAAAATCATTGAAGGTAGATTCTGCCTCGGCGTCGGATTGAGCAGAAAGGGTAGATACTTCCTGCTCCTGCTGATCAGTACCCGAATTGCTTTTCTCTTTTCCACAACCAACCATCAGAAAAAGGGAGGCGATTATCAGGGTTCCTGCAGTTCCAAAGTGAAATCTCATATCAATGATTTTTATGAATATTCTAAATATCCGAATTAGGAAGGGATTTCTTTCAGTAGGTTTAACGGAATTCTTACAAATTTGCGAGTTTTACACTCTAAATCTGCCAAATACATGAGATTGATCGACACACATGCGCATATTTACCTTCCGGAATTTGAAGAAGACCGAGCAGAAATGCTGGAAAGAGCTGGAAAACATGGCATTGCCACTATCCTGATGCCGGCTATTGATAGTAATTCTCATAGCCAGTTACTTCAAATGGAAAACACCTATCCTCACCAATGCAAGGCCATGATGGGTTTGCATCCCTGTTCGGTAAAAGCAGAGACCATGGAGGAAGAATTAAAAAAGGTGGAAACCTATTTGCGTAGCAGACCATTTGTTGCCCTTGGAGAAATCGGTCTCGATCTGTATTGGGACAAAACCAATCTGAATGAACAGCGTGAAGCTTTTGAAAAACAGATCGGCTGGGCACTTGAATTGAATCTTCCCATTGCCATTCATTCCAGGGAAGCAATTGATGAATGTATCGGCATAGTAAGCCAGTTTCAAAATGGAAATCTTCGCGGAGTGTTTCATAGTTTTTCCGGTACAGAACAACAGGCTGAAAAAATTATTGGATTGGATTTTTATCTTGGTATTGGGGGTGTTATCAGTTTTAAAAATGCAGGACTTGATAAGGTACTGGAACAGGTTCCGATAGAAAAGATGATACTTGAAACTGATTCACCTTATCTGGCACCGGTTCCTTATCGTGGTAAACGAAATGAACCTGCTTATATAACCTATATCGCAGAGAAACTGGCAACCTTAAAAGATATTTCTGTGGAGGAAATAGAAGTGATCACGACTATGAACGCGAAAACATTGTTTAATCTTGGTTGAGCCGTTGAGAACTGCTATCGCAGTTTGGTTGAGCTGTTGAGGGAAAAGTCAATTTAAAAGACTCCTCGCTCAACAGCTCAACATCTCAACATCTCAACCTCCTCAACTTTCTCAACCCTCAACTCTTCTCTAAACATTTGTTAATAGATAAAATATCAGCCCAAAGGTTTTTGGAATTTCAGAAATTTAAGAAACAAAACCTTTAGCCATGAATAAAATTTACGCTTATTGCATTACAGTTTCTTTAGCCTTCATTACTTTTTTCAGTTCCTGCAGCAAAGACTTTTTAAAATCCTACGATCGCCGTATTGTTGGCAGTTGGAATATATCTGGTGTTGACAGAACTGGTTTTGGTGGTAGTACCAGTGATCTGCCATTTAAAGATGGTTCATTTAGTTTCGCTGCAGATGGAAGTCTTACCTATGTGGATGCCGCAGGAATTTCCTACACTGGCACATGGAATATTCAAAAAAAATACTACAACGATCAAACTTATCAGAGTCTGGAGATACAGGTAGTCAACTTCAATACGCAGCAAATATTATCAGAGTACTATGATGATATTGATTTTACCAGCTCAGGGCATTTTAAGGCGCGGATAGAACAGGGTCTTCATACTTATGTGACGCATTACAGAAAGTAGTGAGCTTGCCTGCCGAAAGCAAAACAACAGCAAATAATTACCTGCTTTTTCGCCCCATCATGCAAAAATAAAAAGCAACACATTTTAATTCAATGAATTGCTTTTTATTACTGCGGAGACCGAGGGATTCGAACCCTCGATACCCTTTTGAGGTATACACACTTTCCAGGCGTGCTCCTTCAACCACTCGGACAGGTCTCCGTAAAAGGGAGGCAAAAGTAGCCCTTTCAAGGCTAATTAAAAAACGAAGCTCAACTAATATTTGTCTTTCGGCAACTCATCCCTGTATATTGTCATACCGAGCGATTGAGTTCACCCCTAAATGTAAAAATCATTCTTCGCGAGGTATCTCATGATGGTGAAGAGATTCTTCGGAAGAAAAATAGTTTATGCAAGTTGTCTTCATACCTCTGAATGACAAACAACACAACAAAACAACTCACCAATTATTCGCATGATCCGGATTCAATCTCTCTGAAACATCTTCCGGCTTCATCGTTTTCCAGTTTGGTTCAAACTTTACAAACCACGAAATCCAGATACTCCGGCTTAGACGCATAAGCCAGGGTTGAATCAACACAAGAAAAACACCATTGCTTCCTAACCAATAAAAAAAACGATTGTCTTTTGTGGAAAGTCCTATTATAACATACCATGCTACCAACGTGGCAACGGAGATAGCTACCGTCATGGCATAACTTACATAGCTGGTACCATAATAAAAACCTACTTCCAGTTCTGTGGGCTGGCCACATACCGGACAAATAGCATTCATCTCCATCGTTTTTTTAAAACTCCATCCGATAGGATGTTTAAACAGGTGCCCTTCTCTGCACCTGGGACATCGGCAACCAAGGGTGGCGGATAAATAGCCGCGTGAACTTTTGGGAACAGGCATGCGGCAAAGTTCGCCAATATTGAGACAGAGATAAAATAAATCAATGAGGTAGTCTCTCTCTCCATCTTCCATAGCACCAGGTGCCTAAAATGGCAGCAAACAAGGTTGCGATCACAGGGAGATAACCCGCACCGATCTGTGCATATAAAGGGCCCGGACAAGCGCCTGTCATTGCCCAACCAGCACCAAAAACTAATCCTCCAATGATGTTTCCTTTATTCAATTCTTTTTTTACAAAAACGATCGGCTCACCATAAATAGTTTTCACTTTAAATTGTTTTATCAGGTATACAGATAACATTCCTACTACCACAGCAGAACCCAGTACACCATACATATGAAAACTTTCTAAGCGAAACATTTCCTGTATTCGAAACCAACTCACTACTTCTGATTTGATAAGAATGATGCCGAATAAAATACCAAGCACTACATATTTGATATCATGCCACCAGGCATGTTTCAGTTCAGATTCATTAAAGCATACCGCATCCAGTGAGCGTACTTCAAAATCAGTATTCCCGGACAGGGGAGTCTTGCTTTTATCTTTAATCATTGCTTTTTCTTCCATGATCAAAATTTTAATAATATTGGAATGATCAGATTAGCCACGAAAAATCCTCCTGCCATAAAACAGATCGTTGCGACAAGCGAAGGCCATTGTAAATTGGATAATCCCATGATCGAATGACCTGAAGTACATCCGCCCGCGTATCTTGTACCAAAGCCTACCAGAAATCCGCCTCCGATCATAATGATTGCTCCCCTTAACGTTAAAAGAGATGACCAGTTAAATAGTTGCGGTGGTAATAAACCATCCTGTTCTGTAATGCCATAATTACTGAGCTCGCCCATTAAACGAGGGTCCACTTTCAAGGGCTCTGGGTCTTTTAAAAAAACAAGCGTGATCAATCCTCCCAATATAATGCCGACAACAAAAAGCAGGTTCCATTTTTCTTTTTTCCAATCATAGTTGAAAAATGCATTACCGCCCGGAAAACAGGCCGCACATATATGTCGTAAGGAAGATGAGATCCCAAATGTTTTATTGCCGCCTATTAATAATAAAGGCACCATCAATCCAATTAGAGGTCCCGCCACATACCAGGGCCAGGGTTTGCTAAGCCATTCCATCATAAAAAATTAGTTTTAACGATCAGGCAATTATTTTTTCCATTTGCATACTTCTACTTCCTTTAATCAGTAAATGTGTATGTTCAAATTTTTGTTGTTTGTACCATTCCGCTGCGGCAGATGAATTGTCAAAGCGAAGATAGGGGTGATCGATCTGCTGAAAATCTCCACCTGTCAATGCAACAAACTTCCAGTGACCTGTTTTGATCAATTCTATTATGGCCTTATGTTCTTCCAGGCTTTCATCTCCTAATTCTGCCATAGCTCCCAACATCAATACCTTATTCTCTCCGGGCAATTTCATAAAATTTTCAATGGCCAGTTTCATACTGCTTGGGTTAGCATTGTAGGCGTCAAGAATAATAGTATTGTTTCCTGATTTTACTAATTGTGAACGAAGATTGGAGGGAGTGTAATCGGCAAGACTGGAAAAGATCTTTTCAGAAGGGACATCAAAAAATTCTCCGATAGAAACAGCTGCAAGTACATTAGGAAGATTATAATCTCCTACTAGCCTGGTTCTAATTTCTCCAATAGTATAGCGGCCCTGGACATTTACTTCAAGAAAGGGTTGTTGTTTACTTACTTCACCTATAAGGTCTGCATCTTTGGTTCCATATGTAATAATCTGCGAAATACCCCTGCTCATGTCGCGCAGATAATCATAATCCCACATTACAAATGCAGTTCCCTTCACCTTACGAAGATGATCGAATAATTCACCCTTCCCTTTTCGAACTCCTTCCACTCCTCCAAATCCTTCCAGGTGGGCCTTTCCGCAATTGGTGATGATACCATGTGTAGGTAAGGTATATTCACAATAAGAAGCGATCTCTCCCTGATGATTGGCTCCCATTTCGATTACCACGATCTCTGCATCTTTTTTTATTTTTAAAATGGTCAGCGGTATACCGATATGATTATTTAAATTTCCTTCGGTGGTATACGTGCGATAATGTGAAGAAAGTAAGGCATGCACTAATTCCTTGGTGGTAGTCTTTCCATTGGAGCCGGTAATAGCTATGAAAGGGATATCAAATTGTTCGCGGTGATATCTGGCCAGTTCTTGCAAACTCGCTAAAACATTTTTTACTAGAATCGTTTTTTCAGGGATCTCAAAAGCTGCTTCATCTATTACCGCGTAGCTGGCTCCTGCATCAATGGCCGCCGCAGCAAATTCGTTACCATTGAATTTATCTCCCTTCAATGCGAAAAAAATATCACCCCGCTCCAGCTTTCTCGTATCTGTTTGAGCAGAACCCCACTGCTGGATCAGGTTATATAATTCTGAAATTTCCATATGGCAAAAATAAAATGGTCCCTTCTTATGATGGGACCATTTCAGGAATTTATTATCGATGTCGATTATCTTTTCTGTCTGCGAGCTTTGTAATACTGTCCGGTTTTGCGCTTATTACCTTCAGGGCTACCCATTCGGTTCATTGCGCAACGGAAACCAAGTGTGCTCAGTGACTGGTCTTCTTCCAGGAAGCGACGGCTGCCAGGAGTAAGCCAGTAAGCGCGATCGTTCCAGCTACCACCTTTGTAAACTTTAGATTTCTCAGGATGGATCATGGTAGTTATTCCATAACCATAAGAAGCCTGTGAAAGAGAGTCACCATCAAGGAAGCTGATCACATTACCACGCTGATAATTGCGGCGATTCTTACTTTCTTTATCAGTTACATCGGCCATTCTTACACGACCTGTGCTGTCTTTTTCATAACGCTGTGTAGGATCCATCGTAGTGGAATCAGCTATATAAAGTTTCTGAAACTTATTACCACGGAAAGGTGCTGGCATATCATCAAAGTCAAGAGTGGAAAGCGGACGATAGGTATCTTCCACCCACTCACTAACATTACCGGCCATATTAAATAGACCGAAGCCGTTAGGGAAAAATGAATTAACCGGTGCGGTGTAAAATGCGCGGTCATTCAAACCACCCGCTACACCCGCGTTATCACCATTACCTCTTTTGAAGTTGGCAAGAAAAGTTCCCTGCCATGTGCCATGACGTGTATCACGAAGGCCGTTCATATTCTGGGCCCATGGATATAATTGTTTGTTGCTGGCCAATTCCTCTCCACGCTTTCCTTCCTTTGTGGATGGACGGGGATTCTGGTTGATCAAACCATAAGCAGCATATTCCCATTCTGCTTCGAATGGAAGACGGTAATCAGGAAGCAAAAGACCTGACTCCATAGTGGCTATTGTAGTTTTTGGTTGACCTTTTGCTGTCTTGATCTTGCCCGGAGGCGCTGTATACAGTCCAAGCAGATAAGATCTGGTTGTAAAATTATTATCACCTTGCTGAGCACCTGGCTTCAGGTTAGATTTATTTACATAACCTTTTGCCATCAGGGCTTTTTCATTTACCCTGTCAGATCTCCAGAGACAGAAATCCTTTGCTTGTCTCCAGGTTACACCAACTACAGGATAGTCATTGAAACCAGGGTGACGGAAATAGAATTCCACCATTGGTTCATTATAACTCAGCTCACTTCTCCAGCATAGAGTGTCGGGAAGAGCGCCTTCAAGTATCTTTGCATTGGCAGGATCTGAGGCATCGAAAACCTTGCTAAGCCAGAACAGATACTCTCGATAGTGTACGTTAGCTACTTCGGAACGATCGATGTAAAAAGAAGGTACAGAAACACGACGTGGAATATTATTCCAGTCGCCCATCACATCTTCCTCCGTCTGGCCCATTGTAAAGGTACCCCCCTGAACAAAGACCAGTCCGGGACCGAGGCCTTGCTCTACAGATTTAGTAACCTTATAGCCACCCTGGTTCTTGTCGTTGTAATTCCAGCCAGTGACGCTGGATTTATCCTGCTTCTTCTTAAAAAGCCCTCCGTTTTTACAGGAAACTAACAAGACCATACAGGCCATAAGGACCAGTAAGTTTTTCATGTCCATTGTTTTTTGCATAAACCTATGAATTGGAATAAATTTAACGCCGGTTGAGATAAAATATTGCATATCCAACTAGTTTTACCTGCCCGTTTGCGAATATAGGCTGTTTCAGGGTATTCATGCAGGCAGAACTACTTTTTTTGATGAGGAAAATCCCGGGGAAAAAAGCTTATCGCGAATGCGTTATATCTGGTACAAATGGTTGTTATTGTGGATGCTGTCTGCGGCAGGCTATTGCCAGGCCCAGCGACAATATACTCCTCACTCTGTGCTCAATAATTCGGGGTCCTGGTATAAGTTCAGTACCCGTCTTCCGGGCATTTATAAATTAGATCTTGCTTTTTTTAACTCATTGGGAATCAATACATCCAATTTGCCATCCCAATCGATCCGGATCTATGGAAACGGAGGCAGGATCTTACCCGAATCCAATGGGGGTCCATATACCGATGATCTGTATGAAAATGCGATAGAGGTTCAGGATGGGGGGGATGGTCTTTTTAATGGTAATGATCTGGTACTATTTTATTCGGGAGGACCAGATGAATGGATCAAAGATTCCATTTCACAGAGCTTTCATCATCGCCGGAATATTTATTCAGAGAAAAGTTTTTATTATTTATATATCGGCGGTACGGGTAAAAGAATTTCTTTAGCTGCGGCTCAAACCAATCCATCCATAACGATCCGGAATTTTCAGGAACATTTTTTTCATGAACTCGATACAGTAAATTTTCTGAACAGTGGAAAAGAATGGTATGGTGAGGAATTATCAGATCTGCCGGGCAGGTCGCGTAATAGATCATTTGCTGTTTCTTTATTAAATGCAGTTACGGGAACGCCCATAAGTATTCATTTCAATTTCGTGGCTCGTTCTGTTGGAAACGGAAGCAGGATGGATCTTCTCTTGAATGGTCAGAACCTTTCTCAATGGATAATACCTGCTGTAGGTGGAGGTGTCTATGATATTTTTGGCCAGACTCTCAACGCGCAGTTAAGTGGTGGTTCCGCGCAAGCGAACAATACGGTTCAATTTAATTTTACTCCCGGAAGTTTTAATGCCCAGGGATGGATAAACTGGTTCGAACTTTTGGGTAGAAGAGCATTATCAATGTCCGGTACTGATCAATTATTGTTCCGAGACTGGTCGGCTGTAGGCAATAGCAGCGGAGAATTTATTATCAACAATGCCAATGCAAATACGCAGGTATGGGAGATCACTGATCCATTGGAGCCAAGGAAGATGAATGGAAATCTCAATTCAAACGATTACCATTTCACAAATGATTGTTTAAGGCTAAGAGAATATATAGCCTTTAATAATAACAACTATTTAGTTCCGGTAAATGAAGGACGAGTAGCGAATCAGGATCTGCATAATAGTAACGCTGTTGAATTTTTGATTATCACTCCTCCCTCTTTATTATCAGAAGCACAGCGACTGGCGAATTTTCATATTCAGCAGGGCATGAGCGTGAAAATATTCACCACCGATCAGGTGTATAATGAATTCAGCAGTGGAAGTCAGGATCCTGCTGCCATTCGTAACCTGGAAAAAATGTACTGGGACAAGTATAAAAATACTTCCCTGCCTCCGCGTTATCTTTTATTATTTGGAGATGGATCATTCGATCCGCTGAACCGTATAAAAAATAATACCGCACTGATCCCAGCCTGGGAAAATGATAATGCACTGGATCCATTAGGCACTTATACATCGGATGATTTTTATGGCTACCTGGACGATAATGAAGATATTAATGCGCTTGGTTCTGGTAATCTGCTTGACCTCGGCATTGGAAGAATTCCTGCAAAAACAATTACAGAGGCAAAACAATTCACCGATAAATTAATAAGGTATCATGCGGCCTCCGGTTTTGGCTCATGGAGAAATGACCTGAGTTTTATTGCTGATGATGAAGACAATAATCTGCATTTCCAGGATGCGGAAATAATGAGTTCTACTGCGAATTTGGTAGCTCCTGTATTTAATGAAAAAAAAATCTATCTCGATGCGTACCGGCAGGAAAGCAGTGCCGGAGGATCTGTTTATCCGGCGGCAAACCAGGCGATCAACAGTCAGGCCTATACCGGTTCACTGATCTGGAATTATAATGGCCATGGAGGACCTGATAGATTAGCGGAGGAAACTATTTTCGACGCGTCGATATTGAATGGATGGAACAATGCGGATCGGCTTCCATTATTTATTACTGCCACCTGTGATTTTGCACCTTTTGATCATCCATTGGTGAATTCATTGGGAGAAAATTTATTATTAAGAGCCAAAACAGGAGGCATTGCACTGATGACCACCACAAGGCCGGTTTTTGCTTTCAGCAATCGCATCATGAATAATAATTATCTGCAGTTTGCGCTGCAAAGAGATGCGAACGGAAATTATCGTCGCCTGGGGGATGCAGTAAAAGAAGCAAAAAATTTCACTTATCAGAATTCAGGTGATATAACTAATAACCGGAAATTCACCTTACTTGGTGATCCTGCAATGCGACTTGCTTTTCCCACACTTAAAATGGCGGTAACGAAAGTGAATGGTAATAGTCTTGCTATCACCGATACATTAAGCGCTACAGAAATGGTTAGTATAGAAGGTGAGGTACGCGACTGGCAGGATCAGTTATTAGCCGGCTTCAATGGAAATGTATATCCAACAGTTTATGATAAGGCAACACAATTAACTACACTTGGTAATGATCCGGGAAGCCAGCCAGCACCATTTATTTCGCAAAACAATGCATTGTTCAGGGGAAAGGCTTCAGTTATAAATGGAAAGTTCAATTTTCAATTTCGCATGCCAAGGGATATCAATTATCAGTTTGGAAATGGCCGCATCAGTTTATATGCGGAAGATTCAGTACAGGATGGTAATGGATTTTTCACGAGGTTCATTGTAGGAGGCAATTCAACAGATTATAGCGGAGATAATACCGGTCCTTCAATTAGGGCCTGGATGAATGATGAAACATTTGTGAATGGGGGAATTACAGATCAGGATCCTTTATTAATAGTAAAACTCAGTGATTCTTCCGGTATCAATACTTCCGGAGGATCCATCGATCATGATATTGTAGCTACGCTTGATAATGATAACCGAAAATATTATGTACTGAATGATTATTACCAGGGAGATCTTAATAATTATAAAGCAGGTTCTCTGCGGTTTCAATTGCCGGTGATTGAACCAGGCAATCATAGTCTGCATATTAAGGCATGGGATGTATTAAATAATTCCGGAGAGACCCATATTGACTTCCTTGTTGCGAAAGATGAAACTCTTCAACTGGGGCATGTTTTAAATTATCCAAATCCTTTCAGTACGCATACAGCATTTTGGTTTGAGCATAATAAGCCCGGACAAATATTAAATGTATCGGTAGAGATAATGACGATCACCGGCAGGGTGATCAGGGACCTGAAAAAGCAGGTACTGACAGAAGGTAACCGTTGCACTGAAATGGAATGGGATGGCAGAGATGAGCAGGGTCAGCGAGTCGGGCGGGGAGTATACCTCTATAAATTGCGGGTTTCTGCTGGTTCACAATGGAAAGAAATTTTGGAGAAAATGGTCATTTTATGATCCTAAGTAATTGTAAATGAAAATTCTACATAATAAATGAGTAAAACAATAATTAATA
>JAYTXP010000024.1:0-3248 GCA_043742885.1 Chitinophagaceae bacterium
CTCTGTTCTATGTTCAGGCAATATTGATGATAAAGGGCTAATGACAGGTGAAGTGGTGATCACCAGTAATGATTATGCCAGGCTGGAGCGAATACAAGCTGCACGTAAAGGCACAAAAGAATTCAGCGAAAAATTTCTTAGGACCAACAACCCGGATATTAAAATTGATAGCCTTTATTTTGAGAATCTGGATAATGATACCCTGCCCCTGAATCAAAAACTTAAATTTTCTCACCAGTTGCCTTCTTCCGGAGATTATAAATATTTCAATGCGAATTTTTTCACCGGTCTTGAAAAAAATCCATTTATTTCAGAAAGTCGCTTTTCTGATGTGTTCTTTGGAGTGAAACAGCAATATTCAGTTATTGGAACATTTTTTATTCCTGATGGATATATGATTGAAGGGTTACCCAAAAGCATTAAAATGGTAATGCCGGATAAAAGCATTGAGGTGACCAGGATGACACAGGCGGATGATCTAAGTGTGTTCGTAAGAATAGATCTTCGGTTCAATAAACCAATGTACAGCGCGGCGGATTATCCTGAGTTTAAGGAATTCTATAAAAAATTACAGGACCTGCTTAACGAACAATTCGTACTTACAAAAATTTCAAAAAAATAATTGTGAGATATTTACTCCTGATCCTACTTGTTGCCGGAATTCAACGCCTGTCCTATTCGCAAAACTGGAGCAGTGCCACTATTCCTGCCTCACTCAGAAATAACGCGGCGGTGGTAAAACGATTTGAATCCATAGAACTAAATATAGAAGATGCCAGTCATCTTACTCTACATGTTCACCAAGTCTATACTGTTTTAAATGAGGATGGCGCTTACCGGTTAAATTTCAGAGAGTACACCACTAAATACAGCAAGCTAAAAGAAGTGGATATCCGGTATTTTGATTCTACTGGCAAACTAAAAGATAAGTTCAGGAAAAAAGATCTGAAGGTTATTTCGTATGGAGAAGGCTTGATAGAAGATGGGGAAACCAATTACCTGCTTACCAGCACAAGTAGTTATCCGGTAACAGTTGAATTTGATTTTGAATTGGAAAGAAGTGCTACCCTAACTATCCCTTCCTACAATATCAATTTTGATCAGGAAAGCGTGGAGCATTCAAGTTTTGTTGCCCTGGTTAATCCAGGATCCGGTTTTCGTTATCTATCCAGAAAAACCAGCATAAAACCAACCATAAGTAAAGAAGGCGAACGCAGTATATATCGATGGCAGGTTGATGAACTGCCTGCAGAACCTTTTGAATCCGGATCAGCCAGCGCGGAAGATTGTTTTCCGAAAATTCAATTCGCGTTGAATCAGTTTTCATTTTATGATAAAGATGGAGACATGGCCACCTGGAAAAGTTTTGGCATCTGGCTTCGTGATCTGTATAAAGGATTAGATCAGTTAAGTCCGGAAGTAAGGGATCAGATACAACAAATGGTAAAGAATAAACAAAGTGATGAAGCTAAAGCAAGAGTGATCTATGAATACCTCCAGCGTAATTTCAGGTATGTAAGTATTCAACTGGGTATTGGCGGCTTTCAACCATTTTCAGCCATGTTCACTCATTCCAAAAAATATGGTGATTGCAAAGCCCTGAGTAATTATATGAAGGCCGCTCTGAATGCTGTTGGAATAAAAAGTTATGTAGGCATTATTAATGCTGGTTATAACAATGAGCCTGTTGATCCCGGATTTCCTATGAACGATTTCAATCACGTGATCCTTTGTATTCCTCAGCCAAAAGATAGTATATGGCTGGAATGTACTAGTTCATCAAGTCCTTTTGGTGTGCTGGGCTCATTTACTGAGAACAGGTATGCATTGCTGGTGACAGAGCAGGGAGGAGAATTAGTGCCAACACCTAAAAGCCGGCCAGATGAGAACCGGTGGTTCTCCAGGTCAAACATTACATTGAATATGGATGGGCCAAATAAAATAAATAGTATAATCAGGACAAGCGGAAGTTATCAGAACCTGATAGATATAATATACAAGGAAAAAAGAGATGAGCAAAAAGAACTGATCGTTGAACGCCTTGGTTTCAAACTCCCCGACGATTTTGAATTCCTTGCACCTTCACCCGGCGATCTCCAAACAGATACATTAAAAATGCAGGTTGAAAAAGTGTATGAGTTCAAAGCGGGAGCAAAATATTTTCTTCCAATTTCATGGGTCAAAGTATGGCAGTCAAGGTTACCGGGCATAGAAACCCGTAAAATGGATTTTTTCTTTCATGAGCCATTTGAACATAGAGACAGTACTATTTATATTCTGCCTGAAAATTTTAAACCAGAGGTGTTTCCACCTTCGAAAAATTTTTCATGTGAATATGCCAGTTATAAGTCAAATTACTGGTTTGATGAAAAACAAAATGCCGTTTGCAGTTCAATAGAACTCATACTGAAACAACATCGCATACCCGCAGAGAAATATGCCGCAGTTCGTCATTTCTTTGATGAAGTGGTCTCTGATGCTTCCCAGCGCATTGTTATTAAGGAAGAATAAATTGAAATCCACATTTGTGGGTAATTCCCTCAACCTAATGCCCTTCTGTTCCGTTATTAAATCATTATGTTTGCCGCATGAGTTGGAATGAGAACAGACCGGTAAGGGTTGCCATTCTTGACCTCTATGAAGGTCAACCTAATCAGGGTATGCGTTGTCTGCGAGAATTGCTGCGGGAATGGTCAGCCAGAATGGATATTGAACTGGAAACGGTAGAATTTGATGTTCGCCAAAAGCTGGAACTTCCTGATACTACATTTGATATTTATATTTCAAGCGGAGGTCCCGGCGATCCCCTGTTAAGTCGGTTCGAGGACTGGGATATTGCCTGGACCCGATGGCTGGACAAAATTGAAAGATTTAATAATAATCCTTCCAATATTCAAAAAAAGCAGGTTTTGTTCATTTGCCATTCTTTTCAATTGGCCTGTCGTTATTTCAATGCCGGCTTGATCTGCAAAAGAAGTACAATGTTGACATCAACGCACCAGAAGCCTGGGAGGTGACGACAGGGTCAGCATCAACACTCGTGGCGGTGATTGACACCGGTCTCGACGTGAATCACCCCGAGTTTACGGGGCGGTTGTGGGTGAACCCAACGGCAAATACAGATGGGTATACTGGTGATATTAACGGTTACAATTTTGGAGATAATAACAGCAATCTCCAGGATGTTGTCGGACATGGCACTCATGTGTCCGGCATCATCGGAGCCACCGGCAACAACACCCAAGGGG
>JAYTXP010000025.1:0-2372 GCA_043742885.1 Chitinophagaceae bacterium
TGCCATTATGAACCGACGGGCAAAATCCACTATCTGATCTTCACCCATCATTTTTAATATAGTCTCTACGGTAGTTCCCAGATCGGGATATTTCTCCAGCTGTGATAGTAATATCTCATAGGTGGCCGAGGCATCTACTTCCGCTCCATGTGCACCTTCCAACGTCTTATTACAATAAAAACGATAAGCCGCACTTAATGTGCGTGGCTCCATTTTATGAAATATATTCTGCACATCCAGCAAACGACGATTTCGCATATCGAATTCTACGTCGGCACGAAGAAACTCTTCCATCAGGAGTGGAATATCAAAACGGTTAGAATTATACCCTCCAAGATCACATCCATCCAGCATTTGTTTAAGTTCCTGAGCCACTTGCTTAAAAACAGGTGCATCTTTTACCATATCATCTGTAATTCCATGCACATCACTGGAACCTTTCGGTATCGGCATACCGGGATTAACCAGTTTTCTTTTGATACTTTTCGTACCATCGGCCAGTATCTTAACGATAGCAATCTCCACGATGCGATCAGTGCCCAGGTTGATTCCGGTTGTTTCCAGGTCGATAAAAGCAATGGGTTTGTTTAGTTGAAGCATGTGGTTTGTAATTTCTCCTAGACTGTTTATTAGAGCGGTAAAGTTAAGAGATTGAACGTCTTACAAAAATTCTATTTTTAACATAGCTCATTTCCCCTAAGTAATTTTGCTATGCGTTTTTAGGGGTACTACTCTTGTACCAAGGCTTAACACAAGCTTATCTTTGTAGTATAATAAGAACGAAGAAATCCCGTTTTAATTTTTTAACCAACCAATACCTACTTTATGAAAAGGAAATTAATATCCGTTCTATCTGTACTAGCCATTGTAGCGCTATTAAGCTCATGCGCGTCTCAAAAATACGGATGCCCAAGTAACCCAATGTCAAGTTATAAGTTCAGAGGCTGATACTGCTAACATATTCACGTTTTTAAAACGACGCCAATTGGTATCGTTTTTTTTGTCATATACTATTGGCAGATTTCTTTTACCGTATTCAGTTCATTGGAACGGCGCAACAATAATTGAAAGCCACTTTTAACACGGTTTATCTGACCTTGAAGCATATTTATCACCTGTTCAGAAAGTTCAGCACCTTTTTGTATCACTTCATTATATGCATTCACCAGGTCATTCAATTTCTTTTCACAAATACTACAGGTTTCTTTTTCTTTAACATGACTATTGTGATCCCATTCTATCCATGCCAGATATATTTCTCCTTTTCTTTCAACTTTATCAGCAGGGTCACCATGAGAACGTACCATATGCTGTCTTAACTGAAGAAGACAATCTAACTCCACATTCAAGAGATGCTGAAAAAAGAACTCAGCATAGGTTCTTTCTTCATCAGTTCCTTAAGGGTTTTGGAGCATTCTTTATTTATTCGAAGCAGGTCTCCCAGTACCATTTCTTTTCCTGCAGATTCCATATTAAACAGGTTGGGTATTTATTTAAAAAGAGTTCCGGTAATATCGGAACCCCTTCCTGAGTTACTGCTTCCTTCGCCGGAATTACCCGGATCAGGTATTCGGGTATCTTCTCAGAGAGAATGAATTTATCTTTTTCAAATATATTCTGACACCCCGGAATAACTCTGTAAGATTTAATAATGAAAAAGCCTTTTCATTGAAGGAATCCCCCATTCAATGAAAAGGCATGTAGATTTTTTTTATAACCGCCTAGGGTTGATGCAGGGTCTGGAAATTTTTTATTTTATTATAAAGTGTTTTCCGATCAATGTTAAGCAGTGCTGCTGCTTTTTTCTTATTAAAATTTACTTGTTGTAATACGGCCATGATCGTTTCATATTCCGCTTTGCTTGCCGCTCCTTTCAACAGGTCACGATCCTCAACCAGCAACTCCCCCCTTGGAATCATAAGTGGAACCCTGGATTCTGATGCAGGAGGAGGTGTATATGTATGTTGAGAAATTTCATACGGAAGTGAGTGCAGCTCAATGCTGGCCCCATTATCTGTCAGCAATACGGCTCTTCTTACTACGTTTCTTAATTCACGCAAGTTACCTGGCCAGTTATAAGACAGCAGAATCTCCTGCACTTTAGGATCAAATCCTTTAATCTCCTTATTGATTTCTTCCGAAGATTGTTTTAAAAAGAATTGCGAAAGCGGAAGTAAATCATCTCTAATTTCGCGCAGAGGAGGAAGATGGATGGAGAATTCATTGAATCGGTGATAAAGGTCCTCTCTGAATTTTCCTTTGCGATATGCTTCCTGCAAGTTCTCATTGGAGGCAACGATAATACGGACGTTGGTGGGGATCTCTTTATTACCGCCAACTCTTTTAAACTTTCGTTCCTGTATTACCCGAAG
>JAYTXP010000026.1:0-10789 GCA_043742885.1 Chitinophagaceae bacterium
ACGGTTTGAGCGGCCCATACACGATTACCTGCCTGGCGGGTAACAATGCTCATGGGCCCGTCAAGAATTTCATCGCTGAGTTCCACATTTCTTCTTACAGGAAGGCAATGCATCACTTTAGCGTTATTTGTAACTGACCAGGAGGAGCGTGTGAGCATCCATTCGGGGTCATTAGTATAAATCTTTCCGTAGTCTTTGAAGGTACTCCAGTTCTTCACGTAAACGAAATCGGCACCTTGCAGTGCTTTTTTCTGATCGTGCAGAATAGTTGCTCCATTTGTAAATTCTTCGCTGAGTTCATAATCTTCAGGATGAGTGATAACGAATTCAGCCTTTCCCCATTTGTTTATCCATTGAGAAAAACTATTGGCCACACATTGAGGAAGTGGTTTTACATGCGGTGCCCAGGTTAGTACAATTTTTGGGGGACGTGCGCTGATAGGTTCTTCATTTAGTGTTTCCTGTATGGTAATAATATCTGTGAATGATTGAAGTGGATGAAGCGTGGAACTTTCCAGGCTCATGACCGGTATGCCCGCATATTTGATGATCTGTTTAATATAGAGTTCGCTATAATCATCCTCCCTGTTTTTTAAAGAGGGGAAAGTGCGGATAGCAAGAATATCAAAATATTTTCCAAATATGGGAGCCGCATCTTTCACATGCTCCACTGTACTGCCACTCATGATGGCTTCTTCCTCAAATTCAAGAGCCCATCCCTCATTGCCAACATTGAATACCATAACTTCCATTCCCAGGTTCTGCGCCGCCAGTTGAGTACTTAAACGGGTGCGCATGCTGGGGTTTAGAAAAAGACAGCCTATTCTTTTTCTTTTTCCCAATGCTTCTGCGGCGTAAGGATCAGCCTTAAATGCAAGCGCTTTTTTTACTAGCGCATCAATGTCAGTGACATCCTGAACGGAAACGAAATTTCTCATGATTGAACGGTGGTTGATTCTAATAGTTGAATTTCTTCTTTAATAGCATCAATAAATTGTTCAGCATCTTTTTTCTTAAGTGCCAATGAAGGAAGCAGGCGAATTACACTTGGTTTGGCTTCACCGGTAAAGATCTTCTGATTCCAGAGCAGATTCTTTTTAAGATCTTTTAATTCTTCCGGTACATCAAAACCGATCATCAGTCCGCGACCCCTTACATTTTTTAATTGGGGGATGGCAGATAATTCATCACGAAGGTACTTTCCTACCATCACGGCATTGCCCAGTAATTTTTCTTCTTCCATCACTTCCAGTACGGCAAGCGAAGCAGCACATGCCAAATGATTTCCACCGAAGGTGGTGCCCAACTGAAAATATTTGGGCCTTATATGAGGCGCGATGATAAGTCCTGCCACGGGAAATCCATTGCCCATTCCTTTGGCCATGGTATAGATATCGGCAGTTACGCCAGCAAAATCATGACTGAAGAATTTTCCGGTACGACCATAACCACACTGTACACTATCGGCAATATAAATTGTACCATACTGATCGCAGAGCTGACGAATTTTTTTCAAAAAAGAATCATCAGCAACATTTATACCTCCAACGCCCTGTATCCCTTCAATAATAACGGAGGAAATTTCCTTTCCCTGTTCTTCAAAACATTGCTCCAGTGCTTCTTCATCATTAAATGGAAGAAATATCACAGAATCGGTCTCGTTTACAGGAGCCGAATAATTCTTATTATCAGTTACCGCTACTGCCAGGGAGGTTCTTCCATGAAAAGAACGGCTAAAAGCAACGACCTTTTTTCGGCCATTATGAAAACTGGCCAGCTTCATCGCATTCTCATTTGCTTCAGCGCCACTATTGCAAAGAAACAACTGGTAGTCTTGCTTGCCAGATAGTTTTCCCAATTTTGCGGCAAGTTCCTGTTGCAGAGGGATGCGGATAGAGTTAGAATAGAAAGCAATTTTTTCTAATTGTTCTTCAATACGCTTCACCCAATGAGGATGAGTATGGCCAATGCTGATCACAGCATGTCCGCCATAAAGATCAAGATACTGTTCGCCAGTATCACTCCACACATAAGAGCCTTTTGCTTTAACAATTGTGACATCATTGATCGGGTATACGTCGAAAAGATCCATATAGAGGGGTTAGGGTTTAGAAGTAACTTGCCTTTAGGTTAAGTCCTGTGGTCTCGTCGAGACCAAAGATCAGGTTCATGTTTTGAATTGCCTGTCCACTGGCTCCTTTCAGCAAATTGTCGGCCACACTATGAACTACAAGGATATCTCCATTTTTTTCTAATTGAATTACGCAATTATTAGTATTCACCACCTGTTTCAGAAAAACGGGCTCCTGAGTCAACTTTGTAAAAGGATGGCCACTATAAAAATCTTCATATAGTTTATTCAATTCAGGAAGCTCCAGATCACAATGCAATTGGGAAGAGATGAAAACACCTCTTGTGAAATCTCCTCTCCAGGGTACAAAATTCAAAGCGGGCGCCATTGGCTGCAAATAATCCAATGATTCACCAATTTCTGAAAGATGCTGATGAGTAAGGGTCTTATAAGCTTGTATATTATTTGCTCTCCAGCTGAAATGAGAAGTAGCACTTGGTGATTGACCTGCTCCTGTGCTGCCAGTGATGCCAGTGGTAAATACTTCCTTCAATAGTCCGTTTTTAGCCAGGGGAAGCAAACCCAATTGAATCGTTGTTGCGAAACAGCCGGGGTTCGCGATATTGCCTGCCGTTTTGATCTTATCGCGATTCAATTCAGGAAGACCATACACGAATTGGCGATTTCCAAAGCTGGCATTCTTCGCCAATCGGAAATCATTGGCCAGATCAATTATTTTGATCCTTTCATCAATGGCATTGGTAGAAATAAATTTTTGAGATTCACCATGACCCAGGCAAAGAAATAAAACATCGATATTATTACTATGCTGATCGGTGAAATGCAGATCATGACCCAGGAGGTCCTGGTGTATTTTATCAACAGGTTGCCCCGCATGACTACGGCTATGTATAAAACTAATAGTTATCGAAGGATGATTTACCAATAAACGGATCAGTTCTCCACCGGTATATCCGGCTCCTCCGATGATCCCTGCTTTTATTTTTTGAATTGCTGACATTATTTAAAAACCACTATTGGCTTGTTTTATTATTTACTATATTCCATATGGCTACCTGGTAACCGAAGATCTTCGAAAATCCTCTGACATCTTCACCGGTGAAACCAGTATTCATTTCACCATATTTGCCAAATTTGCTGTTCATCAGATCGTATGCTGATTCTATACCGATCACCTGGAAACGATATGGCATAAGTTGAACGAAAACTTCACCGGTTACATTTTGCTGACTATTTTCCAGAAAATGTTCGATATCTCTCATCACCGGATCCAGGATCTGACCTTCATGAAGCCAGTTGCCATAAAATTGCGCTAACTGATCTTTCCATTGCAATTGCCATTTAGTAAGCACATGTTTTTCCAACGCATGATGCGCTTTCAAAATCAGCATGGGCGCGGCCGCTTCAAATCCTACACGTCCTTTTATTCCAACGATGGTATCTCCCACATGTATATCACGACCTATCCCATACGGACCAGCAATGCTTTGCAGGTATTGAATGGCTTCCGATGGATGAGAAAAGTTTTTATTATTTACTGAAGTCAGTTCGCCTTTTATAAATCCAAGCTTTATTTCTTCATTACCTGATTTTGTAACCTGTGTGGGCCATGCAGATTCCGGAAGCATACCTTTTGAAGAAAGGGTTTCTTTGCCTCCAACGCTGGTGCCCCAAAGTCCTTTATTGATAGAATACATGGCTTTTTCCGCGTTCATATCCACCCCTTTTTCTTTCAGGTATTTGATCTCTTCTTCCCGACTAAGTTTAAGATCACGAATAGGGGTAATGATCTCAACTCCCGGGATCATGATATGAAATATCATATCAAAACGAACCTGGTCATTGCCTGCTCCTGTAGATCCATGAGCAACCGCATCTGCAGCAAGTGCCAGCGCATGCTCTGCAATAAGCAGGGCCTGACTTAATCTTTCTGCTGAAACGGAAAGTGGATAGGTGTTGTTCTTTAAAACGTTTCCAAAAACAAGATATTTAATGATGCGGTCATAATAATCTTTAACGGCATCGATCGTGGTATGCGATTTAACGCCAAGTTTATAGGCATGCGCCTCTACCTGTACCAGTTCTTCTTCACTGAAGCCACCGGTATTCACAATGATACTATGAACCTCATAGCCTTTATCCTCACTCAGATATTTTACACAGAATGAAGTGTCTAGTCCGCCACTAAAACCAAGTACAACTTTTTTAGACATATTCGATCAAATTATAAATTAAAAAAAAGATGGAGAAAAGATTTTGGCTTACCGCCATTTCCTTCTTTATCTTCCTTGTCTTTTTTTATGAAAGGCTTAAGTAATTTCCATTGTTTAAAGCGAAGTAATCTTTCAAAACCTTTTTCGTTCTCACGAAAGAATTCTTTGGTTTCTTCTGGTTCATAATGATCTTTTGGATCATAGAGCATTCCTGTGCACATACAATTTTTTCTATCCTTACTCATCAGGATCTCATAGTTAACACAGCTTTTGCAACCGGCCCAGAATGCTTCATCCTGGGTAAGTTCAGAATAGGTAACGGGTTCATAGCCCAAATCGCTGTTGATCTTCATTACGGCTAAACCGGTGGTCAGGCCGAAGATCTTTGCGTTAGGATATTTTTCACGGGAGAGGTTAAATATTCTTTGTTTGATAGCTTTTGCTACGCCGCTCTTGCGAAATGCAGGTGCCACGATCAAACCACTATTGGCAACATATTCACCGTGACCCCAGGTTTCTATATAGCAGAAGCCCACCCATTCATTTTGATCGGTGATAGCGATGACCGCTTTACCTTCATCGATTTTTTGTTCAACATATTCCGGGGTACGCCTTGCGATACCTGTACCCCTTGCAGCGGCAGAATCAGCCATTTCATCAGTGATGGTTGCCGAATAAACCTTATCGGAGGCAGTAGCCACCTTTATAATAATTTTCGGATCGTTCATTTATATAGTGAAAGATTGTTGGGTTCACCAGTCCAAATATATTTCTTGCGGGATTTTTCCACTGGCAGGGACCGTGGTGAGAGGTTCGTCCTGTCAGAATGCAGAACGACGTCGGGGGCGCGAAAATGTAAACACATCATAGCCAACCGCGTACACACCACTTGTGATGGGCGCGTGAAAAGCGAACTGTTTTGTATGTGTCAGAATATTTACCATTTTCCTTCTATAAAAGGGAGCTCAAATGTATAATATTAATTCCTTTATCGTGCCAAAAATTTTGCTATGAATCTGTGGCGTGGCTGGTTGCGGTTCAAGAAGTTAAAATTTAACAAGCTGTGCTTAGCTTTCAGCATAAAGAAGAAATATCGCGAGCTTTTTATGAAGATCAGGGATCTTGTTTTTCCACTGAGCGACAGTCTTAGTTTTTATATTTTCTGCCTTGCCGGTTATATCAACGGCCACGCATATCCTTGTTTTTTCCTGGCAGGTCTTCAGCATGGTTTCCATGAGCTGATTATTGCGGTAAGGAGTTTCAATAAAGATCTGTGTGCTTTTATATTTGGCTGAGAGCAATTCTTGCTCTTTGATCGCACGTGTTCTTTCTGATATATCAATCGGAAGATATCCGGCGAAACTGAATTGTTGTCCATTCATTCCAGAAGCCATTAATGCAAGCAAAATGGAACTTGGTCCAACTAATGGTTTAATTGTAGCGCCCATTTCCTGAGCGATCATGACAAGTGCTTGTCCGGGATCTGCCACTCCGGGGCAACCTGCTTCACTGACGATTCCGATATTTTTACCTTCTATAATTTTTTGGCGAAACTTTGATATAACCTGGTCATCGATCAGTATCCATTCAAACTCATCAATGATAATGGTAGAATCCGGTCGATATGTTTTCCAGAGTTGTTTAAAATATCGACGGGTGGTTCTTTCGTTTTCTACAAAAAAAACGGAACAATCTTTTATAGCATCCATCACATAAGCTGGAATGGCGCTAGCGCCTTCTTCATGTAGCAGTGAAGGAATAAGATAGACCAGTGACATATCAGCTGTTTTTCATTTTGTGAACGGTAAGTGTGGCCGCGATAATAGCATAGGCCGGGGCAAGTACGATAAGAACATGCATCACATAAAATAATAATCCATTACCAATGGCCAGCCCTTTATGTCTGCTCATAAATTGAACGCTTTGCGTTGGTTTGAAATCAACCCGGGCAAAACTATAATCAAGCATAGATAAACCGAAATAGTAACCTTCCATCAAAAGCGCGATCACAGGTGTGATCCATCCAACGAAAGGTACAAGGGAAAGAAGGACCAGCCCCAGCAGATAAACCGTTTGCCATCCGCAGTTTCGTAAAGCCAGTCGTGTATTTCGGAGACAATCTTTTTTTACTTCAGCGAAGTGAAAACTATATTCTTTGCCTTCAATGATAGATTCGGTTTTTTCACTCAGAAAGGCAAAAACAGGGGAGCCAAAAATAAGTATCACGTATTTGAAAAATGAAAAATATAGTAATACAAGTGACAATCGCAGCATCATACCGGTCATAACAAATAAAAAACTCAGCCATTCACTTCTTTCTTTCTGGAGCCAGCTTTCAATATTAAGATTACTGCTCATCCAGGATACAGCCGAATCGGCCGAGCGGAAAAAAAACCACATACCCAGAAAAAAGAGTATGGAATAGATAATACCCGGAATGATTATCCATCGAAATAGCCGGTGCTTTTTGATGAATAAGCGGGCCTCTTCCCAACCTTCTATGGCTATGACAATGTCTTTGAGCAATGCAATGGTTTGTATAGTAAATATAGTGAATAGCGATGGGGAGTGGGGAGTAGTGAGAAGTGAATGGGGGTGAATAGGGGTGAATGATAAATTTGAAGAATGAATCCATATGTGAGTTAAATTTACGGGGTGACTATTCTAAAACACCACCAAAAAACTGTCTGGCTGCTTGCCGGTATTGCCATCGCTTTTTTACTTTATTTCTTTGATCCATTTGCTGTGGGTAAATCTGCCGCATTGGTGCTTGGCATTGGTGGATTAATGATCACCTGGTGGATCACAGAAGCGCTTCCTATGCCGGTTGTAGCACTGGTGCCGCTGGTAGCTTTTCCGTTATTTAAACTGGGTACGCTGGAAGAAACGGCTGCGCCCTATGCAAATCCTGTGATCTTTCTTTTCATGGGAGGGTTCATGCTTGGACTTGCAATAGAAAAATGGAATCTTCATAAGAGGATCGCATTAAATATTGTGAGGGTTACAGGAACCAGCGGTAACCGAATTGTTCTGGGTTTTATTATGGCTACCGGATTGCTCAGTATGTGGTTGAGTAATACGGCCACCACCATGATGATGTTTCCTATTGCGCTATCCGTGGTAAATGTGATAAAGGAAAATCATAAAGGAGATGGTAATACCCGGCATTTCGCGGTAGCGATTATGCTGGCTATCGCCTATGCATCTAATATTGGAGGTATTGCCACCATTATTGGAACGCCACCCAATGTGGCCTATGTAGGTTATATCCAAAAGAAGTATCACATAGAAGTAAATTTTGTGGATTGGATGATGATCTGCACTCCACTGGCCATTCTTTTATTAGCCTGTTTATATTTCGTATTGGTGAAATGGCTTTTCCCTAATCGTATCAAAGCCGACCTTGATACAAAGCATCTAATCAGAGACGAGATCACTAAACTGGGACCTATGTCTTCTGCGGAAAAAAGGGTTCTTATTATTTTCACAGGTACTGCATTACTCTGGATATTCCGGACCTTGATAAATGGAGCCCAATCATTTTTTAAATTGGATGATACCATGATCGCTGTACTCTGCGCACTGGCATTATTCATATTTCCTGCCGGAAAGAATAAGGAAGAAAATAGTGATAAGGAAAGAAAGACCTTGCTTGAGTGGGAGGATACACATAAAATGGCCTGGGGTATTTTATTACTTTTCGGCGGGGGTATTGCTTTGGCCGGCGCTATGGAAAAAGCCGGGTTAATACAGCAATTGGGTCATTGGCTGGGACAGTTTTCCAGTGCGGGTTTTCTATTGGTGCTGGTAACCGTTTTTGTTTCGATTTTCATCAGTGAGGTGATGAGTAATGTGGCCCAGGTAATTGTTTTTGCACCTGTGATCTCAGCACTGGCTGATGCAGTTGGAATGAATCCATTGTTACTTGGAATACCCATGACTTTGGGGGCAAGTTGTGCCGGTATGCTGCCAATGGGCACACCTCCCAATGCGATCGTTTTCGCCAGTGGTCATATACGGTTAAAAGAAATGGTGAAAGCAGGTTTTATCATGAACCTGATATCGATGATACTGATCACCTTGTTTTGCTGGTTCCTGCTTCCGCATCTGTTACCTATGCAGCATTAAAAACGAATACCTCCGCTTATACCAAAAGCAGAAACAGATCCTTTTCCATATCCATACGCATTATCTGAGGCGCTGATCTGGAATTGTTTTCCTGCAGAATAATAAAGAGTAAAAAAGGCAATATCATTTATTACAGCGGTATACCCTATTTCTGCGCTGGGCTGACCAATAGTGAGATTAGTATTTTTGGCAGTGTTATCAGCTGTGCGATACATTGCCAGCGACCAGACATGGGCCCTTACGCCAAGGTAAATTCCTTTTGGAATTACTTTAAAGTAATAACGATAACCAAGGGAACCCCCAATGCCTTTTCCTTTTTCATTATTGTGGGTATTTGGAATTGGTCTCCACACTTCTTTATATCCCAAACTGGTAATAATTGAATGGTGGACCTTGGCATTAAATGCCAATTGCAGGTCGATGCCAGCACTGTTTTTTACCCATAGATAATCAATACCGGAGTCCTTGGTATTATATCCAAAGTCCTGAGATCGAACATTGATTGATAAACAGAATAATACCACAAAGACTAAAAGAGTAGATCTTTTCATTGGTTTGGATTTATGCAAAGTTATTCATATCCCTGAAAAAACAAAAGCAACAACGCGTAACGTTGTTGCTTCCAAATTATTTTGTGAAACCCAATTAAAACCTCGGGCAATTCAATTTCCTGGCATTAGGATCGGAAGGTTTCTTAATATAGATCATGGAAATCTCCATTCCACCGCGGGTATTTGAGGCCGGGCGAAGGGCGGACGTATTGGCATCATAGGTTGCTCCAATCTGGAGACTGTTGAATTCCAGTCCGATATAAGGAATTACCGCATCGTCAAAGCGGTACCAGACACCCAGGTAAACGTTGGTCGGATTATCCTGGTCGCTGTTCACATTATAGGAAAATGCGCCACCGGCCACCGTATTATGAGCCTTGGCCTGAATGCTATGAATGGCGGAAAAATGAAAATAATTATAAGGACCTATCGGCAAACGGCCTCCGGCCTGTAAAGTGGTTCGGGGATTCAGCAGAAACTGACCACCCTGGAAACTTTCCTTAGGCCGGTTTATATGGTACATGGAGGCTCCAAAATAAAAATTATTGTAACCGTTGGTAGACCCGTTATACAGGATACCCGCGTTCACATCCATATAACTTACGTTCAACTGTTTGTTATTGAAGATCTCGCCGGTAGTGCCCGGAACGAATCCAAATGGAGTCAATTCATCTTCAAAAACAACTTTGGTTACATCGAGTCTTTTGTTGGTATAAGCACCCTGAAATCCTACACCGATCTGATGGTATCCGTCTTCATCCAGACCCTTATGATAAGAAAGGGAAATTCCTGCAGAATTTGTAACGAGCACACCATCGCCGGCACGGTCGGTGATCCCGATAAATCCAACACCCATATTATCGATCTCAGGTATCCTGTTTTTCATGATGCCAAAATCCACAGATGCGGTCTTTGTCACATAGGCGTTATTGATCGTGGGCCACTGATTACGATAATTGCCGGCTACTCTCATTACGCCATCAAATTTACCGGTAAGGGCGGGGTTGAGGGTAAGAGGAGAGGCAAAAAATTGAGAGAAGTTAGGATCCTGTGCATTCGCAGCAGCTACCATTCCCACCATCATCATCACATTGAGTAAATTTTTTTTCATCACTGCTATTGATAATTTAAGTACAGAGATATGCCTTAGTAAGACTTATCAAACGTTTTGTAACCATTTGAAATTGTACAAGCTCATCCCCATTCAAACAAGTTGGAAAAATACAATTTTTTATAGACTTAAAAGGTAGAATTATTGCTGCATCTGGAAGGATATTCGCTTTTGGCTGACCGACCAGCCTGTATTCTATTAATTTTGCCTTTTCGTTCCAAAAGCCAGATCCCCGGCATCACCCAGTCCCGGAACGATATAGCCTTTAGCAGTGAGTTCATCATCGATATCACCGCACCAAATATGTACATTAGGTTGTTCCCGTTTTACATATTCAATTCCTACGGTGCAGGCAATAGCCACCACAATATGTACTTCTTTAGGTTTTCCTTCCTGCTTGAGATATTGAATAGTTTTTACAAGGGAAGAACCAGTTGCCAGCATGGGATCGGAAATAATAAGGACCCGGTTATCCAAATCAGGACAGGAAACATATTCCATACTGATCTCGAAACTTCCATCCTTATGATGTTTTCGATAGGCTGAAACAAAGGCATTATCTGCTTTATCAAAATAATTCAGCAAACCCTGGTGTAGGGGTAATCCGGCACGCAGAATGGTGGCCAGTACAGGATGCTCTGCCAATAATTTGTGTTCGGCTATGCCCAAAGGTGTTTGGATATCGGTGGGCACA
>JAYTXP010000027.1:0-17253 GCA_043742885.1 Chitinophagaceae bacterium
GCCATATAGGTTTGCTGATAAAAAAAGGCGCTGTCGATCGTATTGTGCTGACTGTAAAGTGAGGTCAGAAACTGACTGGCATTCATCCGTTGCTGCAGAAAGGCATTTTCTGTTGCCAGCTGATAGGCCAGGCTTCCATACAATTTTGCTGAATCCCAATTCTGCTGACTGTCATAAGATCTTGCCAAACCCAGGTAACTTTCACAGAGATTATTATAATCCTGATTCGACTGCAGAATAGGAACACCCATATAATAATTTTCAATCGCTGACGGAAGCTGGCCTTGTTTGAAAAAAATATTTCCCAGATTAAGATAGGCAGTGCCGGTGATTAGTTCGTTTTTCTGTGAAATAGAGGAGTCCAGTGCAAGATGGGTATAATAGCGTGCAGAATCAAGTTGGTTAAGGTCTGTGTACATATTGCCAATATCCAGCGTAATATAAATGATCAGATCGTTCAACTGATTTTTTAGAGCAATGGAATAGGACTTGAATGCGTATTCCAGCGCTTTATCTGATTCTTTCCTGCTGCTGTACAATAGAGCGATGTTTAGGTTAGCGCGGCAGATATCATCGGGGTCCTTTAATTTTTCAAGGATCTTTAATCCTTCAAAATAATATTCCAACGCCTTATTGTAGTTTCCTAACTTATTGTATGCACCGGCCATGATTCCGGTAGAACGGGCCATTCCTTTTTGGAAATTATTTTTTTTAGAAAGCTCATAAGCCGATCGGCCCAGAATAATGGAAGAATCAAGATTATAAAACTGATAATAATAGGCAAGGATATAAAGTGTTTTGGCCCGGCTGGTATCGTCTTTCTCAGTAGCTAGTTTTTTGTAATAGGACTGAATACTGTCCTGGGTGGCATTCTGCGCACAGAGGGAATTAAAGCAAAAAAGCAACAGCATGTACAAAAACCATCGCTTCATATAAAATATTAACTTTAAGTAGTAAAAAATAACCATGCACAAAGTATTGAACTTTTGCCTTATTACGCTGTTGCTTTTCAGCGGTACTCTAAAAGCGCAGAATAAATATGCGCTGGTGGTGGGTATAAATAAATATTTTGACGCGCCGGGTAAACTCAACGCCCATTCGCTGCGTGGGTCAGTAAATGATGGTCTCTCCATTCAAAGAATGCTGCAGAACCGCTATGGATTTTCTGCTACCAATATAGAAACACTGTTTGATGAGAAGGCTACCAAAACAAACATGTTGTATAAGGTGAGAAGCATTCTGTTGAAATGCAAACCGGGAGATGTTTTTGTGTTTTATTATTCAGGTCATGGAATATGGATGAAAAATGCTGAGAACAATCGAGATACTATTAAACATGGACAAAGCCAGGCCATTGTGCTTAGCGACCTGTATTCTGAAGGAAGAAGTTTTCTTTTCAGTGATGAGCAGATCAAAGAGGTGCTGAATAAGTTCATAGACCGGCAGGTGATCACTACGGCGATCTTTGATTGCTGTTATAGTGAGAATATGGCGGCTATGGATCTGTTTACCCTGTTTAATGGAGATGCGGACGAAGGCATAGAGAAAGATTTTATGGAAGAGGATCTGCCACTGACTGCAGTTCAAAATACCGGGCCCGATCCTGCCTTTGATACTTTTGATCTTACTGGCGAAAAGGCCTTTGATATCAGTCAAACGATCTCGATCAATTCGCGAAGCACCGTTCCCCGGCCCAATGAAATTAAAGGATCAAAGTTTCTTGGAATTTCCGCTACCAACGAATACAATAAGGGTTTGGAAATTGTGGATGTGGCCGGCGAAAGGCATGGTGCTTTTACCGCGGCCCTGATCGATGTATTAGCAACAGAAGCCAAGGATCTTCCGGTTGGAATACTGATGGATAAATTGAAAGCCAGGATGTCACAACAGCAATACTGGCAGGACCCAACTTACCGGTTTGAAGGAGATAGAAAAGAATTGAATCTTGTAGGACTAAAACCTGTTTCTGTTCCCATAAGATTGAAGGCAAGTTGTATTAGTATTATGCCGGGAAAGATTGCCCTGAATAAAGGAACGCTGGATTGGGTAAGAGTGGGCAATACTTTTAGTCTTGTAGCAAAAGGTTCTAAAATCGCAGGGAAGATCATTCGCGTAAATGCTGATACCGCATGGGCAAGTGTCCCTGTATCCACCATTAAACCAGGTGATGTTTTTGAACAGACTGACCTATTCAGCATTTCTTCTCCCAAACTAAGGATCTATATCCCTTCCTCCAATATGACCCCGGTGGAATTCGACAAGCTGATCAAAACGGTCATCACACCAATGTCTCTGCATAAAAATTACATGGAGCACTCGAATGCGACAGGATTCGTTCCCCCTATGACTATTTTCAGAGATCCAAAAGCATATCAAAAAACCTTACCCGCCGGCCCTGCAGATTATTTCACCTATTTATTACCTATACCCGCTGTGATGGCAAGTTCATTTCGGTCAGTTTTAATGAAAGATCAAAATGTGCAGGTAGTGGATGAACCGGCGAGTGCGGATATGATCCCGATCATCACCTATTCAAGTAAGGAGGGGTTTATAATGTCGTTCAATAATCCCACTATCCTGATCAGCGATAATCAGACTACTTATTTTCAACCTATGGCCAGGGGAGTAACCGGACGAACACTAATAAAAACTACTCTTGACCAATTCAATAAAAATATAGTGGGGCTTGTTGGGGAATATCTACGCAGAAAAACAACCGCCTGGCTGAATACCTGGCCAAAGCGATAAAATGCCATGCGGAATCTATTGACCTGTTGGCTCCTTCTTTTCTTGTTGTGCAGCAATTCAATGCAGGCACAGAAAAAATATGCCTTACTGGTTGGCGTCAACGAATATTTTGATGCCCCCGGAAAGCTTTACTTTCATAGTCTGAAAGGCTGTGTGAATGATGCAGTAAGTATGCGCGAGTTATTGATAAACCGTTTTGGATTTGAAACTACAGATATCACTCTTCTTCGCGACGGCGCTGCTACCAAAAGAACCCTGCTCGAACGCTTTAACTCGATACTTCTGAAATGTAAACCAGGTGATGCTTTTGTTTTCTTTTACTCTGGTCATGGGGTCTGGATGAGTAATGATCATAACCATAGTGACAAAGTAAAAAAAGGGATGAGCCAGGCAATAGTGATGAGTGATCTCTACTCAGAAAACTGGAATTGCCTTGTAAGGGATGAGACCTTAAAAGGAATAATGAATAAATTCCTTGACAAAAAAGTGATTACCACGGCGATCATGGATTGTTGTTACAGCGCCAACCTGATGATGAGTACCCATTTTGATCTTTTCTACATGAACGAGGAGGAAAGGGGGCGTGATAAAGATTTTGATATCAGGGATCTTCCTTATATCCGTAATATAAAAGAGCCGGTTCCATGTAAAGGCGACTCTACAGATAATACAGATACTGATGGGGATGGTTTTATTGACTGTATTGATTGGGAGGTTAACTCCCCCCCCGGCATGGTAGATGAAAGAGGAATTTGTGTGGAAGTGGACGCCGAACTTATTTATCAAAAAAATGATGTGGTGGCGGATTCATTTGGATTTTATTCTGAGGCAGAGCAGGATGAAAAGGCATTTGATATAAGTCAAACCGTGAAAGACACGGTGATTTCTGTACAGGCCAGGCCCGTAGACAGGAATGGAGGAGGATTTGTTTCCATAGCCGCCACAACAGATTATCAAAAAGGATTGGAAATAGTAGACCTGAATGGATCGAAGCATGGGGCCTTTACTGCCGCGCTGATACAATTATATAATAACGCTCCGGCCGATATTAATTTATCAGGCATTATTAAAGGGGTGAATGATATTATGAACAGGCAGCAATATCATCAGGGTCCCACTGTTTATTTTGAAAAATCCAGAGAAAATGAAAACCTGGTTGGTTTAAAAACCGGAAACGAAGTTCCCCGTCATAAAGTAGCATGTATAGGTTTGAAAAATGGAATGGTCACTATAAATAATGGGAAGGCATCGGGTGTGTTTATCGGGAACCGGTTTATAGTTAACGGACGCAGGGAAAGATCCATTGTCCAGATCATATCAGTGGGAAATGATACTGCAATGGGCCAGGTAATTTCCGGAAAAATAAAGGAGAATGACCAACTGGAAATGATCGATGCACAAGTAAACACAAAACCGAGACTCAGGGTCTTTATTCCCTCGGTGCCAATTACAATGGCGGCCTATGATCAATTCATTAAAAAAACGATAGAACCCAAAATAAAAGATAGTTTATTTATCGGGCCCTTAAATAGCGATCCATACATACATTCGGCCAACTTCTATCTTCAGACCAATAAATTTAAATCGGTTATACCTTACCAATACGAAGCTTCTAAAAATTATATGGTCTTTCTTCCATTCCCATCTTATATCGCCGAAGGATTAAAAGCCAGGCTTTCAAAAGATCAGAATATTGAATTACTAAAAGATACCGCCTCTGCGGATATGATGCTGGTGATGAGTTATGATCCGGGAAATACGAATCAGAAACCCCAAATGGTCATCTGCTTCAGCAGCCCAAAAATTTACTATGATGATTATCTGGGAACCATTTTCCAACCATTATATATTACTGTACCCAATTTGAATTTAAAAGGAGCGGCACTTACAGATTTTTATGATAACATGCAAAAACTGGTATGGCGCTACCTTAGAAAAAAAACCACGGCCTGGTTAAATCAGTATCCGAAAAAATGATCATTGCTTCACAAATTCATAAGGAGTGAACTCCACAAAATCAGCCACTGTCACCGTCACCTTTTTTACTTTCCCATTCTGAATAATAAATGGCCAGATGTTTTTGCCATATAGCGGATCATTAAAAACAGCATACATGCGTTCATTACCTAAAGGATACAGATCCGCGTATCTTCCCTTATGATGTTGAAAGGTGGCAACCAAATGATCCTCTTTCTTTTCAATCTTCATAGTGCCATATACTGAATGAATATATGTTCCGGTAAAAGCAGCAAGATCCAGTTTCATAGCTGGTTTACTGTTCACAGTATCCATTTTTAGTTTGTCCTCTTTTGCCTGTCTCAGTTCCTTCATTTTATATCGGGACACCATCAGGCCACTATAATTTCGGTATGGCAGACCCAAATAGGCGTCGCGAATCTCCCAATTAAGTGCTTCATAAAATCCATTCGCATCAGAATTAGTCAAAACGATAATGCCCAATTTCTCTTCTGGTAACATCGTAATGCTGGTCACAAATCCATTGACACCACCGGTATGACTAACGACCTTTCTTCCATCATATTCTTCCAGAAACCAGCCTAAACCATAAAGTGAAAAATGTCCGCGATTAAACGGTACACCACCATTCCCAAGAATGGAATTGGGTGTCCAGGTCTGATTAATAGCCTCTGCAGGAACCACCTGTTTCCCATTAAGCGAACCTTTATTCAATTGCATCATCACCCAGCGACTAAGATCATGAACAGAAGAAGAAATACTTCCTGCAGGAGCAAGATTATCTAATTCTCCGAATGGTATTTTTTTTAATTGACCATTGACCACGGTATGAGGCCAGGCTTTATTAGTAGCGGTCAATATATCTTTTGAAAGTGCCAGTGAGCGATCCATACCCAGCGGTTCAAATATTCTTTCTTTTACAAACTGAGCCCATGTTTTACCTGTAACTTTTGGAATGATCTCTCCTGCTGTTAGAAAAGCGCTGTTAGTATATCCCCATCTGCTGCGGAATCCATAAAGCGGTTTTAGGTTCCCTAATTTCTCACGTACTTCGGCCACCGTCAGATCGGAATCGAAATACATAAAATCTCCCTGGAAAGTTTCAAAGCCTAAACGATGACAGAGCAGATCGCGTATCATTGCTTCTTTAGCTACCCATGGATCATAAAGGGTAAAATCGGGGAGCCATTTCTGAACTTTATCATCCAGCGATAATTTTTTTTCTGCTTCCAGTATGGCTAGCGATGTAGCCGTAAAGGCTTTAGTATTGCTGCCGATCATAAATAAAGTATTGGTATCGATCTTTATGGCATTATCCATTTCCTGTGCGCCATATCCTCTTAGCAACACTACTTTTCCATCTTTTATTATTCCCACGGCCACACCGGGAATTTGCCATTCTCTCAGGGCGCGGTTCACATAAATATCCAGGCTATCACTTACGAATGGAGGCATTCCTGTTTGAGTAATACCAGGGAAATAAAGAACAATAAGAAACAGAGTAACAATTATTTTTCTCATGTGGGATCGTTTTTTGCTGTTGGTGAAAGCTGATCTTTCATCAGCCTGTATACTCCTTTTAAAATAAATGGAATGATCAGTGGTATGAATACAGCATCACTGAATAGTATAAGCCGTTCAAGCTGAAATTCTTTTCGGAGTTCATTGTGGAGATGATTGCTCATTGCTGCTGTTAATTTACTTAGCTTTTCTTAGAATCAATGAGCGGAATTCAAAAATGTTCTTATTCTTCTACCGGATCTTCTTCCCTCATAAAAGGATCGGGAGGATATCCTTTTTTAAAGCGCAGGAAGGATCTCTTGATATAGAGTTGAAAATCGTAATCGTTAGTGAGTTGAGTAAATGCATAAGAAGGCCGGAATACACGCATGAAACTATCCAACCTGTTTCCATCAAGCAATGTAAGTCTGCGAACCAATGCTTTTGTGAAGCGGTGATCGACAAATTTGTCTCGTTCATCCTGCAATAATCTTCTTTGAAAAGATGCTATGCTTTTGTTTCGCTTAAAACGGAACATATTGATGATCTCATCCAGATCGAAACCCGCTCCTACGCCAAATGCCGGCGCCACTGTTTTTAAGCGGGGTTTTTGGTAGTTGAAGATCCTGGCATAATCAATACGATTCTGAATAGAATCTCTTTTATAATCCCTTGGAAGGATCCTCACTTCCCGCAAAACCGGAATATTGATCTGAATAGAAATGTCAAAAGCCTGGGGGTTAAGGATCTTTAAAACCGGAAACTTCTGTGTTGATTTATTCAGGTAGCTGAACCAGATGGAATCTTTCTCACTTACATCGATCATGTATACACCCTGCGCATTCGTACTGGTTCCCTTTCCGGAACTACTTAGAACAGAAACCGCATCCATTGGGTAATTGCGTGAACTATCGTAAACAGTACCACGGATCTTGTACTGCGCGTAAACAGTACTCTGTAATACCGGCAATAATAATATTAAGTAGAGTTTCTTCAAATCTGCGGGCAAGTAACGAAACAAAATGTAAAGGGAATGTTGTATTTACTACTGATCATTCATTAATTGTTTCTCGATGATCTTTGCAAAATGAGTATGTTCCAGTTCATGTATACGACTTGTTAGTGATTCGATCGTATCGTTATCATGAACAGGACAAGTGGCTTGAAACAGGACAAGTCCGTTATCATAAACCTCATCTACCAAGTGAATACTTATTCCTGATTCTTTTTTTCCTGCAGCCAGTACGGCTTCATGAACATGGTGCCCGTACATACCTTTCCCTCCAAAATCCGGTAACAGCGCAGGATGAATATTAATAATGTGCCCCCGATATTTTTGAACCAGGGCCGCTGGCACATGCCATAGAAAACCAGCCAGCACGATCAGGTCTACCGAGAGATCCTCCATTTCAGGCAAATAAGCATCACCCTCAAAAAATCGCTGCTTTTCAATGATCAGGGTGGGTATTCCTTCTTTTACAGCCATATCCAGTACGCCAGCTCCGGGCTTATTTGAAACGATCAGCACGATCCGGATACTGGAGTGATTCCGGAAATGATCTATGATCTTTTGGGCGTTTGAACCGACCCCAGAAGCAAAAATGGCAATATGTTTTTTGTCTAATTTGGGATTGGATGGTGTGCCTAAACCTATTCTGGACAATATTTTACTAATATATTTTTTGAAAAACTTAAACTGACCCAGGGGTATGCTCAACAGAATTACAGCCATGGGCCAGATTAGGGTGATCAGGAAAATATAAATAAGGGTCCAGAGCCAATCTGCCTGCAGAGAAAGCAGGTTCATGATCTTTTTCCCGACATAGCCGGTCAGGCTGCCTCCAAAAGCGAAAGTGCAGATAATCAGGGTCAGTTGCCATTCATTGACCTTCCATTTTTTTTTCAGAGAAGAGAACATGCGACTCATTTAAATATTGTATTGTAAAGCAGGCGCGGCAAATCTCATTAAAAAACAACAAAGCCCGTGTTTTTGAATTTAAAACGTTGAAGAAAAATATCTAATTGACCAGATTATGACAAACAGTTTTAGGAGCTATAAAAAGTAATTGTAAAGTCGTTGAATTGCAGGCCTCTATCTCGGTAAAAAAAAATTAAACTACTTGACTTTTTAAGCTCAGTGAAGCTTATTTTTGCCGTCGGTTAACGGATTTTATCCACAATTTTTTGAACCACAGTGTCTATGACTCCTTTTAAACCTTTCGGTAAAAGATTTTTTCCTCTTCTGATTGTATTTTTAGTTTTTTCTATGTTCAATGCCAGCGCCCAGGATGCGGCGAGTGGAAAGACATTGTTCATGGGCAAATGTGCAAGCTGTCATAATGTAACAAAGAAGGGTACAGGTCCTGCTTTGGGCGGTATTGAAGAGAGACATAAATGGTCAGATCATAATGAGATCCTGAAATGGGCTCACAATCCGACAGGCTATATGGCCGCTGATCCCTATACTCAGGGATTGAAAGGTGAATATGGTTCTATGATGCAGGCATTCCCTGATCTTAAACTGAAAGAAGTAGATGATATCGTTGCTTATGTTAATGCCGCCTGGACAGAATTTAAAAATCCAAAACCAGATGCAGCCGGAACAGGTGCTCCTGCGGCAACTGGTAACAGTGCTTTAATATTTGGATTGATCTCTATTGTGCTTGGTATCGTGGCCTTGATCCTCATGCAGGTGAACAGCAACCTGAAAAAAATGAGTGATGATGCGGAAGGCATTCTTCGCCCTGAGGCTGTACCATTCTATCGTAATAAAATTTACATCGCAGTTATAGCATTAGTATTTTTTGTGATTGGTGGTTTTTATGTTTCAAAAGGTGCTATCGGATTGGGTCGTCAGAAAGATTACCAGCCTGTACAACCAATATATTATTCTCATAAAGTTCACGCGGGCATTAATCAGATCAACTGTTTGTATTGCCATGGCTCAGCCTGGGACAGCAAGCATGCTGCCATTCCTGCCGTGAATATTTGTATGAATTGCCATAAGGCGATCAATGCATATGAGAAAGGTCCTAAGCTATATGATGAAGATGGCAAAGAGATCAATGGTACCAGAGAGATCGAAAAATTATATGCCGCTGCCGGCTTCGATCCAAAAAATCCTGCTAAATGGGATCCTTCCATGGCTAAGCCGATCGAGTGGGTGAAGATCCATAATCTGCCTGACCATGTTTATTTCAACCACTCTCAGCATATAAGAGCCGGTAAGGTTCAGTGCCAGAGCTGTCATGGTGAGATCACCGCGATGGATGAAGTAAAACAAGTAGCTGATCTGAGCATGGGATGGTGTATTAATTGCCACCGCGAGACCAAGGTTGATTTCAATTATTCTCAAGGCAAGGGCAACCAGTTCTACAGCATTTATGAGAAATTCCACAACGATATCAAGAATGGTAAAATGGATAGTGTAACTGTTGAGAATATCGGTGGACTGGAGTGTCAGAAATGTCACTATTAATAGCATAATATTTTTTTAACCACCTCTGAGTTGGGCGAGCGACCAAAACACTGCAAAGCTTAGAGTTAAAATGTCTGCTGAGGCGGATTGGGTAATATGAGTAATAATTACTGGCAAGGATTCGGCGAAGTAAACGATCCGGAAAATCTGGAAAAATTCACGAAGGATGAGTTCACAGAAGAACTGCCTTTTGAAGGTTTCGATGATAAAGGTCTGTTGGATGCGAAAGCACCACGCAGGGACTTTCTGAAGTATCTGGGGTTTAGTACAGCGGCCGCTACATTGGCAGCAAGCTGTAAGATACCGGTACGGAAAGCGATTCCTTATGCGAACAAACCTGAGAATATGGTTCCGGGTGTTCCTAAGTATTATGCTACTACTTATGTTCAGGATGGTGATGTGGTACCTGTAGTAGCAAAAGTTAGAGATGGCCGTCCGATTAAGATTGAAGGCAATATTCTAAGTACAACAACAAATGGTGGTACATCTGCCAGGGTTCAGGCTTCTGTTCTTGATCTTTATGATATGTACCGTACTCGTCACCCGCTTCAGAAAAAAGATGGCGAGTTCACAGAGGTTCCAACATTTGAAAAATTCGATCAACTGGTTGGCGATGCAATGAAAGCAGCCGGCGGTCAGATTGTATTGCTTACCAGCACAATTAATTCTCCTTCTACTCTCGAAATTATTTCTAAATATGCCGGACTTCGCCATATACAAAATGATGGTTTTTCTTATAGTGGCATGTTGACGGCTAATGAAGCCAGTGGTTTCGGAAAAAAACTTCCTTCTTATAAATTTGAAGCAGCAAAAATAATTGTAAGCCTTGCCGCCGATTTTCTCGGTACATGGTTAAGCCCTGTTGAATTTGCTACCGGTTATGCTAAAGGAAGAAAGATCGATGAGAAGAATCCGGTCATGAGCAAGCATTATCAGTTTGAAGGTTCTTTGAGCATGACGGGTGCAAACGCGGATGAAAGATTTTCTCATCGTCCTTCAGAGACAGGCCTTGTGGCCAGTGCTCTGCTTGGCGCGCTGAATGGAACTGTTGTTTCTGTTAGCGATACTAAACTGGCGGCAGGTATTAAGAAAGTAGCGGCTGATCTGGCTGCTCATAATGGAGAAGCGCTGGTTGTTTGCGGAAGCAATGATAAAAATGTACAACTGATCGTGAATGCGATCAATGATAAGATAGGTGCTAATGGAAGGACCATTGACTGGTCTACTACAGTTAATTATCGTGCAGGTATTGATTTTGAAATGAATGATCTCATCGCTCAGATGGAATCAGGTGCGATAGGTACATTATTAATATTTGGTGCTAATCCGGCATATAACTGGGCGGAAGGAGCTCGTTTCGCTGCTGCGCTGAAAAAGGTAAAGGTTTCTGTTTCCTTCAGTCCAAAACTGGATGAGACCACCAGCCTTTGCGAATATGTTTTGCCTTCTCCACATTTCCTTGAAAGTTGGGGTGATGCAGCACCAAATTCAAATACTACCTGTTTTATTCAGCCTACTATTTATCCGCTGTTCAAAACACGTCCATTCCAATCTTCATTATTGAAATGGAGCGGACAAACCACGGATTATGATGAGTACTTTAAAAATTACTGGACCACTAAATTGGGTTCAGAAGAAGCATACTTCAAAGCTTTGCAGGATGGTATTGTAGTTGGAAGCGGTGGATCTGCCGGAGGAAGCTACAATAGTGCAGGTCTTGCAGAAGCGAATACTGCGGTTGCTGCAATAAAAGGTTCCGGTACTGAACTGGTTCTTTATCAAAAAAATTCTATTGGTACAGGCGCGCAAGCGGGTAATCCCTGGTTACAGGAATTGCCTGATCCGGTTACTAAAGCTACCTGGGATAACTATGCGATGATCTCCATTGCAAAAGCAACCGAACTCGGAATCAAACTCAACTCGGATTACGAATACTATCCTGAAAAGCCGGTTGTAGAAATTACAATTGGAAAAAATAAAATAAAACTTCCTGTACTGGTGATCCCGGGCATCCATGCCGATACGATCGCTATTGCGGTAGGTTATGGAAGAAATGAAGCGATTGGTGTAACAGCGGCAGGGGTGGGTGTGAATGCTTATCCATTTGTAAACTTTTCTGGTGGGGCTATTGATTATAATGTATCAGGTGTTACGATAACTAGCACTGGCGAGAAATATAAGATCGCTCAAACGCAGAAGCATAACTCTTACGAGAACCGTAAAGAAGTAGTTAGAGAGACCACACTGGCATCTTTTAAAAAGTCGCCGAATGTTCTGCCTGACTGGTCCGAAGAATTGCAAAAAGATTATTATCAGGGTGCCAATGGCAGTTTCCGAAGCAATGCCACGCTGTATCCTGATCCAGATGAAAGAATACATGAGATCCATTGGGGTATGTCTATCGACATGAACTCCTGTACAGGTTGCGCCGCTTGCGTAGTGGCCTGTAGTGCAGAGAACAATGTATCTGTTGTGGGTAAGCGTGAAGTATTGCGCTATCATGATATGCATTGGCTGAGGATCGACCGTTATTTTGTTTCTGATGAAAAAAATCCGGATGATCTGAAGGCCGTTGTTTTCCAGCCTATGTTATGTCAGCATTGCGATAACGCTCCTTGCGAGAATGTTTGTCCGGTATCTGCTACAAACCATAGCACTGAAGGATTAAATCAGATGGCGTATAACCGTTGTATCGGTACACGTTATTGCGCAAACAACTGTCCATTTAAAGTACGTCGTTTCAACTGGGCCGATTATACAGGTGCAGATAGCTTCCCAAATAACCGAGATCAGCAGACCATTGGTAAACTGGATTCTGTTGTAGAGCAGATGAACGACGACCTTACAAGAATGGTATTAAATCCGGATGTTACTGTTCGCAGCCGTGGTGTAATGGAAAAATGCAGTTTCTGTGTTCAACGTTTGCAAGCGGCTAAACTGGATGCTAAAAAAGAAAATCGCATGCTGAAAGATGGCGACGCGAAGACTGCCTGTCAAATGGCTTGTCCTACCAATGCCATCGTATTCGGAAATGCCCATGATAAAGAAAGTGGTGTGACCAAAATACGTGATGAGAATAAGCAGCGTATGTATCATGTACTTGAGCAATTGCACGTGTTACCGAATATAACTTATATGGCAAAGGTGAGGAATACAGATGATGAAGATAAGAATTGGGGTGGTGAGGAAGAGCATGCAGTAGTTGAGCATAACGGAACAGAAGGATTGCCTTCCTCCACTAAACCAGATTCAACGGCCACGCATTAAGATATCAGGGTCAACAGAATAAAATTATCAGGAACTTTTTTATAATCTATTATGTCATTACTCAGATACGAATCACAGGTAAGACCTCCGCTGGTAGAAGGTGATAAAGATTATCACCAGATCTCCGAAGATATTTGCCGCCCGGTAGAAGCCACTCCTTCCAGGTTATGGTGGATTGGTTTCCTGGTTTCAGTCGTGCTGCTTGCATTCGGCATACTATCTGTGACCATGGAGATTATTTATGGAACAGGGCAGTGGAACCTGAACAAGACAATCGGTTGGGGTTGGGATATCACCAACTTCGTATGGTGGGTAGGTATTGGTCATGCGGGTACTCTTATCTCTGCGATCCTTTTATTGTTCCGTCAGGGTTGGAGAACAGGGGTGAATCGTGCTGCTGAGGCCATGACCATTTTCGCGGTAATGTGTGCGGGCCAGTTTCCTATCTGGCATATGGGTCGTGTATGGAATGCCTTCTTTGTACTTCCTTATCCAAATACAAGAGGTCCTTTATGGGTGAACTTTAATTCACCATTGTTATGGGACGTATTTGCGATCTCAACTTATTTTACGGTATCATTATTATTCTGGTATTCTGGTTTGCTTCCTGACCTGGCTACACTTCGTGATCGCGCGAAATTAAAATGGAGAAAAGCTTTTTACGGTGTTGCTGCCTTTGGATGGACGGGTTCTACCAAACACTGGCAAAGACATGAGGCCCTTTCATTGGTACTGGCCGGTTTGAGTACACCGCTTGTATTGTCTGTACACACCATTGTATCCTTTGACTTCGCCACATCAATTGTACCGGGATGGCATACTACCATCTTCCCTCCGTATTTCGTTGCGGGTGCGATCTTTTCCGGTTTTGCGATGGTGCAGACCCTGCTGGTAGTTACAAGAAAAGTTTTATCACTGGAAGAATATATCACGATCGAACACATTGATGTAATGAATAAGGTGATTGTGCTTACCGGTTCTATTGTAGGTATTGCTTACCTCACTGAGCTGTTCATGGCATGGTACTCACATGTGGATTATGAGTGGTTTGCTTTCAAAGAGAACAGGGTAAATATATTTTCTCCTTATGGATGGAGCTATTGGATCATGATGGGATGTAACGTATTGTCTCCACAGATCTTCTGGTTCCGCAAAATGAGAAGAAATGTAACGGTTACTTTTTTTATGTCTATCCTGGTGAATATCGGTATGTGGTTCGAGCGTTTCGTGATCATCGTTACTTCTGTGTATCGTGATTACCTGCCAAGTTCCTGGAGTACTTATTATCGTCCTTCGATCTGGGAGGTTGGTTTCTATATGGGAACATTTGGATTGTTTTTCACCTGTTATTTCCTTTTCTCGAAATTCTTCCCTGTTATCGCGATCGCGGAGATCAAACATATATTGAAACGCAGCGGAGAGAATTATAAAGAGCAAATGGCGGAAGTGGAACACGAGACCGTGCCGGAATTTGTGGACAAGCACGGGCATGATCATTAAGAAAAGCTGCGAGCTGCGAGCCTTGAGCTACGAGCTTGCTCTATATAAACAGAACAATCAGTTATGAGAATGTGAGCTCACGGCTCGCAGCTCATAGCTCAAAGCTTTAAGAAAATGGCAATAAAAAAATTTGTAACCGGAAATTTTTACGACGAGAATGTCTTGTTTCCGGCGGTAAAGAAAGTGCGCCGCGCGGGTTATAAGATCCACGACGTGTTCACTCCGTTTCCTATTCATGGATTGGATAAGGCGATGGGCCTGCGTGAAACCAGCCTGCATACAGCCGGTTTCATTTATGGAATTAGCGGTACTGCCACTGCACTTGGATTTATCAGTTGGGCCCTGACCGTTGACTGGAGATTGAATGTTGGAGGTAAACCATTCTTTGCTCTTCCAGCATGGATCCCCATCATTTTTGAGCTCACCGTTTTATTTGCCGCGGTTGGAATGGTTCTTACTTTTTGTTATCTGTGTCAGCTGGCTCCTTTCGTAAGAAAAGATCATTTTAACCCACGTTCTACCGATGATACTTTTCTGATGGCGGTTGAATGCACTGATAAGACCAATGAAGCAGAAGTTTTGAGTTTTTTACAAGGCCTTGGTGCTGCTGACGTGAAAGTTGAATTCAGGGAGACAGGATGGTGGCTGGGTCGTTATGATAAAGAAAGAAAAAGATTTGAAAAGCAAACCGAACAAGCTGTTCATTAATATAATTCTTCGATGATGAAAAATATCTGGATATTAACCTTGGTAGCTGTAACAGGCATGCTGATCAGTTGTAACGGCGTAAGACGTGAACCAGGTCGTGCCTATATGCCCGATATGTCTTATAGCAGAGCATATGAAACCTATGCCTCTACCCAGAATCTGAAAGATGATGGAATTAACTATACCGCATTGCCGGTAAGCGGAACCTTTGCAAAAGGAGATCTGTTATTTCATTATCCTTTTAAGAATGATTCTGCTGGTTATGCTAATTCCGCAAGTGTTAAAGACCCTCTTCCTGCAATTGATGCGGTTCAATACCTGGAAGCAGCCCGTCTTTACCTGGTGAACTGCGGTATTTGCCATGGAACCAAGCTGGATGGTAATGGTCCGTTATGGAATGGTGGTAATGGTCCTTTTCCTGCGGCTCCTAAAAATCTGCTTTCTCCTGAACTGGTGAAGATGGCAGATGGTACTATGTTTCATTCTATTACTTATGGGAAAAATTCAATGGGTAGCTATGCTTCGCAGTTGAATACTACCCAGCGCTGGATGGTGATACAATATATAAGAGATAAGCAGGCTAATTCAGGAATGGCATTGGATACCACGGCAAAGGGGAAGGCTCCAATGACCGATTCAACGAAAAAGAAATAATATCTTAAAGTTTTCAATAAACGAACATGACAGTATTTAGGGAAAAGTTTACGGTACCAAAAAGATATAATACCATCGCCTTCGCGTTGATGTTGATCGGGGCCCTTTCTGTAGTAGGATTATATGTAGTATATGGTTCCAGTAATGATGCGACCAAACAAGCGAGATTCTGGTCTTCTTTATTACAGAACAGTGTTTACTTCCTGCTCATAGTGAACGCCACTATGTTTTTTATTTGTGCTCTGACCCTGGCCTGGGGCGGATGGCAGGTGTCATTCCGCCGTGTGAGTGAGGCCATATCCACCTGTGTACCGGTGATTGGGCTGATCTGCGGAGTTATTTTGCTGGCCATCTGTTTTGGCAGCAATCATGAATTATATCATTGGACTGATTCGGAGTATGTCAAGCATGACGCCGCACTGACCTGGAAGGCAGGGTTTTTAAATAAAGGCTTTTTTGCTATCTGGACCATTTTTACCATCGTAGCCTGGTGGTTACTTGGATTAAAGTTTAGAAAACTTTCCCGTAGTCTGGATGATAAGCCACTGGCTTCTATTGAAGAAGGGAAAAAATACATGTGGAACCAAACAGTTTGGTCAGCACTCTTTATTGTAGTCTTTGCTCTTACTGTTATGTCATCCATTCCATGGCTATGGCTGATGAGCATCGATGCACATTGGTATAGTACCATGTATAGCTGGTATACGTTTGCCAGCACTTTTGTGGCAGGTATCGCACTGATCACGCTTTTCGTTGTATATCTTAAAGCCAATGGATACCTGGAACTGACCAATGAAGAACATCTTCATGACCTGGGTAAATTCATGTTTGCCTTCTCTATTTTCTGGACCTATCTCTGGTTCTCTCAGTTCATGCTTATCTGGTATGCAAATATTCCGGAGGAAACAACTTATTTCAAGCCAAGAGCTTATGGTATGTATAAAGGAATTTTCTGGTTTATGTTCCTGATCAACTTTGTGGCGCCTATTCTGATACTGATGAGAAAAAGTTCTAAGAGAAATTATACAACTATAACGTTTATGTCGTTGTTAATAATATTCGGTCACTGGCTTGATTTCTTCCAGATGGTATTTCCTGCCACGCAGAAAGATGCTGTGCCCTTGCTGGCATACGATTTTGGCGTTGCACTCGGATTCGTAGGAATTATAATGTATGTGACCGGACGATCATTGTCGAAGACACCATTGATTGCGAAGAATCATCCTTTCCTCAAGGAAAGTATTATTCATCATACTTAATGAAAAAGAACAAGAAACAAATTAAGATACTTATAATAGAAAACTGATATGCAAGTATTTTTCATAGTAGCGATCCTTCTCCTTGCGTTCCTGATCATTTTTCAGATTGCTAAGGCGAGCGAATATGTGGCGGTACTCCGGGGTGAAGATAAAGTGCGTAAG
>JAYTXP010000028.1:0-2637 GCA_043742885.1 Chitinophagaceae bacterium
CAGGGAACATCTCATAATAGGTAGGATCATGCTGATATTTTTTAGCTTTCTGTCCAAATGTAATTCCCATTATAAAAACTGCCGGAAGCAGCAAAATGGCTCTTATAAAATTCACTTTACTCATATTATCATTTTTTGGTTAATTAAAAATACTCTAATTATAACGGCTGCTCAGGAATTGTTTGGGAATTACAAATGGTTAACAAATTAATTCACCTCTCACTACTTCAACACCCTCTCAAAAAAACTCTTCATTTCCTTCCACGACAACGTATCCGCATTCTCATTATAAGCCAATGGCAGATTGAATTTCTTGCCCCATTCTGTGGCCTTAGGATTAGTGAATGAATGAACTGCACCCGGATAGGCAATAAATGTATAATGAGCACCCACGGAATCCATTTGCATTTTAAATTTAGCTACTTCTTCCTGTGGTACGAATTTATCATCGGCGCCATGACAAACCAACACATCGGCCTTCATATCTTTTGTGGCTGGTATCACCGCCAGGTTACCATGAAAACTAACAACACCTTTCAGGTCTTCGCCAAGTTTGGCCATATTGATCACCTGTGCTCCTCCAAAACAATAACCCATAGCTGCTAATCTGGAACTATCTACCTGCAAATAAGAAATAAGCTTTGCTTTAGCTGCATCAAATCTTCTTTTTGCCATTTGCGGATCTGCATAAAATGGAGTAGCCAGTTTTCCCGCGCTATCCGGATATCCGCCTGCTTACCATTGCCATAAAAATCAACCGCCATGGCCACATATCCCAATTCCGCTAATTGTTTAATTCTTGATCTTATATAATCATTCACGCCCCACCATTCTGGAATAACCAGTACGGCTGGTCTTTTGTTTTTATTGTTTTCATCATAAGCGATATAGCTTTTCATCTCAATGCCATCACTCATATACGAGACCTGTTCTTCCTTTATTGATGCTTTCTGTCCCTCTGTTTTTTCTTCCTCATTACTTCTGCAGGAGACAAAATTTAACAACAGCAAACAATTACATCCATACAATATTATTTTTCTCACTATTTAAGCATTTAACGCAATAAAGTTAATAGATTTCCCTTGACTTCTCACTTCTCACCACTCACTTCTTTCCCCTACCTTTGCACTCATGACAACAGAAAAATTACAGGATATGCGGTCCCGCATTGCCGGGATAAGGAGGTTTCTTTGACGTCGAGAACCGACGATATAAAGTAGCTGAAGAAAAACAACTCACCCTCAGTCCCGGATTCTGGGACGATAATAAGCGAGCCACAGAAATACTTAAAGGCATTAAGGTGAACGAGTATTGGATCAACCTTTTTGAAGAGGTTGAAATGTCTGTGGAAGATTTTGCCATTCTTATAGAATTCTGGAAAGCTGGAGATGCCTCCGAAGAGGAGACACAGCAGGCTTTTGATATAGCCATAACCATGCTGGATGATGCAGAATTTAAAGCCACACTTAATGAACCAGAAGATGAACTTCCTGCCGTATTGCAAATAAATAGCGGTGCCGGTGGAACAGAAAGTCAGGACTGGTCGGAGATACTTGCGCGTATGTATAGAATGTATGGAGAGAAGCAGGGATGGAAAGTAACAGAGCTCGACTGGCAATGGGGTGATGGCGCAGGTATTAAAACATGCAGCTATCAATTTGACGGGCCATTTGCCTACGGATTTTTAAAGGCGGAAAGTGGGGTTCACCGACTCGTGCGTATTTCACCATTCGATAGTAATGCACGTCGTCATACTTCATTCGCTTCAGTATTTGTTTATCCCCTGGTAGATGATACCATTCATATTGATATAAAACCGGCCGACGTAAAGATGGAAACATCAAGAAGTGGAGGTGCCGGTGGTCAGAATGTAAATAAGGTGGAGACCAAAGTTCAGCTTACACACATTCCAACAGGTATCGTGGTTGTTTGTCAGCAGGATCGTACCCAGTTAGGTAACCGTGAACTGGCCATGCAAATGCTGCGTAGCAAATTATATGAAGAAGAACTTCGCAAGCGCAATGAATTAAAAGACGCCAAAAACGCAAAGAAGAAAAAAATAGAGTGGGGCAGCCAGATCAGAAGTTATGTATTCCATCCTTATAAAATGATAAAGGATCATCGCACTGATTTTGAAGTAGGCAATGTACAACCTGTAATGGATGGTGAATTAGATGGATTTATCAAGGCCTATCTCATGAGCGAAAAGGATACCGAAGTTTCCTGATATCTTTGAACAAATTCAAGCATTAAAATTACCTGTTATGAATCTTGGTTATTTCAGTTACCCCATGCCGGTGAATGAACCCGTTCTTTCCTATGCGCCGGGTTCTTCAGAAAGAAAAAGATTAAAGGCCGTTCTTGCCGAATTAAAGTCAGCAGAACTGGATATACCGATGTATATAGGCGGAAGGGAAGTTCGCACTAATAAACTGGGAGAGATCCATCCTCCGCATGAGACCAGCCATTTATTGGGTTGTTATCATAAAGGAGAAGAGAAACATGTGATCCAGGCTATTGATGCTGCCTTAGCGGCACATGCTCAATGGGCTGCTATGAACTGGGAGACCAGGGCAAATATTTTTTTAAGGGCGGCCGATCTGCTGGCTACAAAATATCGTCCATACATTAATGGCA
>JAYTXP010000029.1:0-4858 GCA_043742885.1 Chitinophagaceae bacterium
CTTCATCAGTAAAAACACCGCGGCCCATGCCCGAACTGGGGGCCAGAAAAAGAAAAGGAAGAATCATGCGCTAAGGTAAATAACATTTGATTTTAAAGAAATGAAGGGTTCGGCGAGAAACATTGTTTTAATTTTGCCGGATGTCAATGGAACTACATCCAATTAGTATTCAGGAGCAATTCGAGGAATTGCTATCATCAGATGATAAACTGACCACCCGGGAATTCCTGGATGATCAGAACATCAGCGATGTGGCACAACTGGTAGAAGATAATTCTGATCATGAATGTGGCATCATTGGCAATATGGCCATGAACCGTGCCGCCAGTGTGTTTAAGATCCTGGATCTTTCTGTTCAGAAAAGGATCATGCGCGAATTGCCTCCTGGAACCAGCGCACATTTATTGAATGAACTTCCGGCCGATGACCGGACTGATTTTTTAGAAGAACTTTCAGGAGATGTGGTTCGTGAACTCATCAAACTGCTTGAACCGGAAGAGAGAAAAATTACACTTTCGTTGCTCGGTTATCCCGAAAATAGTATTGGTCGCCTGATGACCCCCGACTATGTATATGTTTATCCCTGGAACACGATCGAGGAAGTTTTTACTACTATAAGAAAACACGGAAAGGATAGTGAGACCATTAATGTGATCTATGTACTGAACGATAAAGGGGAATTGCTGGATGATATCCGCATTCGTGATTTCATTCTGAATACCCCCGATACAAAAGTAGAGGAGTTGATGGATGAGCGTTTCGTGGCACTTCATCCTGAAGATGATCAGGAATCTGCGTCTGAAGTTTTCAAAATGAATAACCGCGTGGCTCTTCCAGTTGTTAGTAGCAGTAATGAGTTGCTTGGCATTGTAACCATTGATGATATTCTCTGGGTGACAGAAGAAGAGTTTAGTGAGGATATGCAGAAAATGGGGGGAACAGCCGCTTTGGAGGAACCTTATCTCCAAACACCCATCATGCGATTATTTAAAAAAAGAGTAGTTTGGCTGGTCGTATTGTTTTTAGGAGAATTACTGACAGCCAGCGCTATGGCATTCTTTGAAGGAGAAATAAAAAAAGCGGTGGTGCTGGCTCTTTTCATTCCTCTGATCATTTCTTCCGGTGGTAACAGCGGATCTCAGGCTTCCACCTTGATCATTCAGGCTATGGCCGTAGGTGAAGTGGCTATAAAAGATTGGTGGAAAGTAATGCGCAGAGAAATTATTTCCGGTTTAATGCTGGGAACCGTATTAGGTATCATTGGATTCATACGAATAATGATCTGGCACTCATTCTCCCCTGAGCTTTATGGCCAACATTGGGTGTCTATTGGCATAACTGTTGCATTAGCATTATTAGGTGTTGTTATCTGGGGAACTTTAGCCGGAAGTATGCTTCCCCTCCTCTTAAAAAAATTAGGAGCGGATCCTGCCGTAAGTTCTGCCCCTTTTGTAGCAACACTGGTAGATGTAACGGGTCTGGTGATCTATTTTTCTACTGCTTATGCTCTGCTTAGCGGTAAATTATTATAGAAGTTACACTTCCCAATAAATCAATAATTTTGCCTACCATTAAACAGGACAAAAACCTCAAACCTTATGTGTGGAATCGTCGGGTACACCGGTCACCGGGAAGCTTATCCTATTATTATAAAAGGACTGAAAAGATTAGAATACCGGGGCTACGATAGCACCGGTGTGGCGCTGAATAATGGCGGCATCCTGAATGTTTTCAAGAAAAAAGGGAAAGTAGCTGAACTTGAAGAGGCCGTTCTAGGTAAAGACCTGCATTCTCATATAGGCATTGGCCATACACGCTGGGCCACACATGGAGAACCCAGCGATCGAAATGCACATCCACACCAGTCAGCCAGTGGAAAGCTGGCCATGATCCATAATGGAATCATTGAAAATTATACTCAGCTTAAAAAAGAGCTGATCTCCAAAGGTTATCATTTCGAATCCGATACGGATACGGAGGTATTGCTGAATTTTATTGAAGAGATACGGAAGAATAATCAGTGCGATCTGGAAGAGGCCGTTCGCGTAGCGCTGAAAAGAGTAACAGGTGCTTATGTGATTTTACTGATGGATGAAGATGATCCGCACACGATCATTGCAGCAAGAAAAGGAAGTCCGCTGGTAATAGGCATTGGTAAAGGAGAACATTTTCTTGGATCGGACGCTTCTCCCATGCTTGAATACACCAAGGAGGTTGTGTATGTAAACGATTATGAACTGGCCATTATAAAACCCGATGAACTGATTTTAAAAAATCTGGGTAATGAAAAGCTTACTCCATATGTTCAGAAGTTAGATCTGGAACTGGCGGCCATTGAAAAAGGCGGCTATGATCATTTCATGCTAAAAGAAATTTTTGAACAGCCCCAAACTATTTATGATTGTCTTCGTGGAAGGCTTGATTCTGTAGAAGGAAGTATCACCATGAGTGGTATTCAACAGTATGGTGATCAGATCATGAGCGCCAACCGCATTGTCATCGTTGCCTGCGGCACCAGCTGGCATGCCGGCCTGGTGGCTGAATATATTATTGAAGAACTTTGCCGTATCAATGTGGAAGTTGAATACGCTTCCGAGTTTCGGTATAGAAACCCGGTAATAAATAAAGGAGATGTGATCCTGGCCATTTCACAAAGTGGTGAAACGGCAGATACGCTGGTGGCAATTGAGAATGCAAAATCGAAAGGTGCTATTCTGATAGGTGTGGTCAATGTGGTAGGATCTTCCATAGCGCGTACCAGTCATGCCGGCGCCTATACACATGCGGGTCCGGAGATCGGTGTTGCTTCTACCAAAGCATTTACTGCGCAACTTGCCGTACTTACTATGATCGCTTTGAAGATCGGCTATATCAAAGGAACGATCTCCCAGGATAGATATATGCATTTGTTGAATGAATTACAACAGGTGCCGGAAAAAGTGGCCTGGATATTAAAACACAGTGAGCCGATCAAGGTACTTGCTGAAAAATATAAAAATGCTCGCGATTTTCTTTATTTGGGAAGAGGATATAATTTCCCAGTAGCGCTGGAAGGAGCTCTTAAATTAAAAGAGATATCTTATATACATGCAGAAGGGTATCCTGCAGCAGAAATGAAGCATGGTCCTATTGCATTAGTAGATGATCAGTTACCTGTGGTCTTTGTTGCAACTCGCGATGCCTATCACGAGAAAGTGATGAGCAATATGCAGGAGATAAAAGCACGCAAAGGAAAAGTGATCGCTATAATAACAGAAGGTGATAAAGACGCGGCCGAATTTTGTGATGATTATATTGAAGTGCCGGAAGCCGATGAGATCGTAGCGCCCATGCTCAGTGTAGTGCCGCTGCAATTGCTTGCATATTATATAGGAGTAGCGAAAGAACAGGATGTAGACAAACCGCGTAACCTAGCCAAATCAGTAACAGTAGAATAAATGAATATCATCAATAAGCGACCCATAGGTGAACTGGGTTACAATTTTATTCCAGACACATATATTCCCAGGGGAAAAGATGAATATTATTTGCGTAATAAACAAAATCGCAGTGATATTTTATACAAGCCACTTCGGCAAGATGAGATTGAATTGCTTGAAAAGAATGCAAACCATTCAGATAATTGGGAAAAGATCATGGTATCTGATGGATTTGATCCCATGCTGGTAAAAAATTGTTCTTTTTACGGATTAGTACGCATAGGAAAACTGGAGGCTTATTACCATGAGTTCAATAACCTGAGGCAGGCCGTAGGATTATATAACAGCACGATCGTGAGTTGCGATATAGGTGACAATGCTGCTATCGATCATGTAAATTATATGAGTCATTATATTGTAGGAAATGATGTGATGCTGGCAAACATCAATGAGCTGGCCACTACTAATCATTCAAAGTTTGGTAATGGCGTACTGAAAGAAGGAGAAAAAGAATCCGTGCGCATCTGGCTGGAACTCTGCAATGAAAATGGTGGCAGAAGCGTGCTTCCCTTTAATGGCATGTTACCCGCTGATGCCTGGATATGGTCTAAGTTCAGGGATAATGATACCCTGCTGAAAAAATTTCGCGAATTGACTGACAAAAAATATGACACGCATCGCGGTTATTATGGAAAGATCGGCGATCGAACGGTGATCAAGCATTGCGGCATCATTAAAGATACATGGGTTGGCTCGGACGCTTATATCAAAGGAGCCAATAAACTTAAAAATCTTACAATCAATTCTGAACCTGATGCAAAAACGCAGATCGGCGAAGGATGCGAGCTGGTAAATGGTATTGTAGGAAATGGCTGCCGCATCTTTTACGGAGTGAAGGCAGTTCGTTTTGTAATGGGCACGAATTCTCAGTTGAAATACGGTGCCCGCCTTATCAACTCATACCTTGGTGATAATTCTACCATTTCCTGTTGCGAAGTATTGAATTCAATGATCTTTCCTGCGCATGAACAACACCATAACAATTCATTTCTCTGCGCTGCTACAGTGATGGGGCAAAGTAATATGGCCGCGGGTGCTACTATTGGTTCTAATCATAATTCAAGAGGTGCGGATGGAGAACTGGTAGCAGGACGAGGTTTCTGGCCCGGCCTCTGCGTAAGCCTCAAACATAATTCAAGATTCGCATCCTATACATTGATCGCCAAAAGTGATTTCACCTATGAACTGGATATTCCTTTGCCATTTTGTTTGGTGAGTAATGATCTTTCCAATGATCGATTACTGATCATTCCTGGCTACTGGTTCCTTTACAATATGTACGCACTTACCAGGAATGCGGGCAAATATGCCAGCCGCGACCTCCGAGTAGATAAGTCAATTCACATAGAATATGATCATCTGGCTCCTGACACCATAAA
>JAYTXP010000030.1:0-6328 GCA_043742885.1 Chitinophagaceae bacterium
TATCACTCCTTCCTGCCCTTGATCGACCTGATAAGAGAAGCAGCATTTGATCCGGATGTAACTACTATCAAGATCACATGCTACCGGCTGGCACAACAATCAAAGATCATAAACGCCCTGATCAATGCCGTAAGAAATGGAAAGGAAGTAGTGGTTATGATAGAACTTAGAGCCCGGTTTGAAGAAGAGGCCAACCTGGAATGGAAAACCAGGCTGGAAGAGGAAGGTGCCAAAGTGCTGATAGGTATACCCAATGTGAAAGTGCATGCAAAGATCTGCATGATAAGAAAACGCACGCGCGACAATAACATTATCATGTATGGATTTGTTAGCACAGGAAATCTGAATGAAAGAACTGCTCGTGTTTATGCAGATCATTGCCTGCTCACCTCCAATCAGAAGGTAATGAGTGATGTGAACAGAATGTTCAGTTTGTTCGAACAACCCCGCACCAATATCAATGCACTTCGGGATTGTAAAACAATTATACCCAGCCCCTACCTGGTAAAAAGAGAAATGTTGAAATTGATCGATGAAGAGATCAAACAGGCCAGAAAGAAAAAGCCCGCTGCAATAACATTGAAGATGAATTCACTCTCAGATGAAGAACTGATAGATAAATTATATTCTGCCGCCAGGGCAGGCGTTCAGTTAAAATTGATCATACGCGGCATATTTTGCATGTATTCGGAGAATAAAAAATATGAGAGACCGGTAAGGGCAATTTCTATAGTTGATGAATACCTGGAACATGCAAGGGTGTGGGTATTTCATAACAAAGGCAAAGAGAAAGTTTATTTATCTTCGGCAGACTGGATGTTGAGGAATCTGGAGCATCGTATAGAGGCTACCGTGCCTATTTTTAGTGATGAGCTTAAGCAGGAATTAAAAGATATACTGAACATTCAGCTTCAGGATAATGTAAAGGCAAGGTGGTTGGATAATGATCTGAACAATGAATATGTTCGCACCACCAGAAAGAAAATCCGTTCCCAGGTAGAGACCTATAACTACCTGTATAAAAAAACACAGAAAGATCGTGAGACTGGCAGCAATTGATATCGGTAGTAATGCAGCGCGTTTGCTGATCACTGATGTTATCGAAAACTCCGGACAGCCCCCCGAATTTATTAAAGTGGCCCTTGTACGTGTTCCACTACGCCTTGGTTTTGAAGTTTTCGAACGTGGAGAGATCCCTCCTGAAAAAGCCACGAAACTGATCAAGACAATCAAAGCCTATAAACTGTTACTGGATGTGTATGAAGTGAAGCATTATCGTGCCTGTGCTACCTCAGCGATGAGAGATGCTATCAACGGCAATGAGCTTATGAAAAAAGTAAAAAATGAAACTAATATCGGCATAGAGATTATTACAGGCCAGGAAGAAGCTTCATTGATCTATGAGAATCATGTGGCAGAAGAATTGAAGGCTGATGAGTCCTGGCTTTATGTTGATGTGGGTGGTGGTAGTACTGAACTAACTTTTTTCAGTGATGGCAAATTGGTTTTCAAAGAATCTTTTAATATTGGAACTATCCGTTTACTTAAAAACCAGGTAACCGAATCATACTGGGAAAATATGAAGGAATTCATTCAAATAAAAACAAATGGATATCATCATGTTTCTGCCATTGGATCGGGAGGTAATATCAATAAAATATTCTCTCTTTCCAAACGTAAAGAGGGTAAATCTCTATCCCTGGATGTATTGAGAGATTATTATAAAGAATTCAATAATCTATCTCTAACGCAGCGTATCAGTTTATATAAACTTCGAGAAGATCGTGCCGATGTGATCGTTCCCGCCCTGCTGATCTATATAAATGTGATGAGATGGGCAGATGCGCAGGAGATCTTTGTTCCTAAGATCGGTTTGGCCGATGGTTTGGTGCATTCTCTATATGACCGGATACAGGCCCTAACCCTAAACTCTAACCTCTAATCTCTCATTATGGCATTAAATAAAGAGATAAAAAAAATAACGACCAACACGCTGCAGAAAATGAAATCAGCAGGAGAAAAGATCTCAATGATCACTGCTTATGATTTTTCTTTTGCCCGGATTTTTGACCAGGCAGGTGTGGATGTGATCCTTGTAGGTGATTCCGCTTCAAATGTAATGGCCGGACACGAAACAACGCTTCCGATCACCTTAGATCAGATGATCTATCATGGTGCATCGGTTATAAGAGCAGTAGAGCGTTGTCTGGTGGTAGTAGACATGCCTTTCGGTTCCTATCAATCCAATTCAGATATTGCATTAGCATCTGCGATCAGGATCATGAAAGAAACAGGGGGCCATTCTATTAAACTGGAAGGCGGTGAAGAAGAGATCGAAGCGGTAAAAAAAATCTTTAAGGCAGGTATTCCGGTAATGGGTCATCTTGGATTAACTCCTCAATCAATTTATAAATTCGGAACATATACAGTTAGGGCGAAAGAGGAAGAAGAAGCAAAAAAGCTAAAAGAGGACGCGCTGAAACTACAGGACGCCGGATGCTTTGCAATCGTTCTTGAGAAGATCCCTGCCCTCCTGGCAAAACAGGTTTCTGAAAGTCTTGTAATTCCCACTATTGGTATCGGTGCAGGCTCTTCCTGCGATGGTCAGGTACTGGTAATGCACGATATGCTTGGCATAAATACTGAATTTAAACCTCGTTTTCTGAGACAATATCTGGATATTGAAAAACAGGCCAAAGGTGCAGTGCAGCAATATATCGCGGATGTAAAATCAGGTGATTTTCCCAATAATTCCGAACAATATTAAAAGGTTTAGAAAAATAGTCCGTCTTAGTATTATCTAAACGTAATGCCATGTTCAAGCTTAGCTTTTTTTGTCTTCCTTTTTTTCTGTTGGTTTGGCTAAATTCTCCGGCCTTTTCCAAAAAAAGTCAGCCTCCTGTTCTTTCAGATTCCACCCCAATCGAGCATAAACTTGACGGATTTCCAACTGAATGGCCCTCAGACCGGTTTCAGAAAGATGAGAACAGTGGTTTACAATATGCTTTTGACAATGATGCAAATAACCTTTACATCGTTGTTTCAGTAAATGATATGGCTGAGCAAATGAAAATGATGAGTATGAGCATGAAAATGTTCATAGATCTTAAAGCAAAGAAAAAAGAGAATATGGGTATAGAGTTCCCTGTAAAAAGAGATCTTATACAGCAAAGTTTTGGCGGTGGCGGGAACAGAAATGGAGGGGAAAGAACCGAAGGTCAGGAAGGAGAACGCAAAGCCTTTGATATCCAGGCCATGAGGCAGCGATTGGCTATGAATCTTATTTCAATGAAGATCTTTGGTTTTGAAGGGATGGATAAACCAAAAGAGGTTGGGCTTACTATGTTTAACAGTGCTCATTTGGTATACAACTGGGATACTGCTAATGCATTTCATATAGAATATCAGATACCCATGACTATGATCTCTGAACCAGCTAGTTTAGATAACAAAAATATTACTATAGGCTGGAAAATATTAGGAATTGAAATTCCTTCGGGTGCCGGAGCTGGTGGCGGGGGAGGTTTTACCGGGGGTCGCGGTGGAAGTGGCGGTGGTGGCCGGGGTCCGGGTGGAGGTGGCAGACCCGCTTCAGGTTCGGGCGGAAGCCAGGATCAGCAGGCCAACTTTGAAAAAATGAGAGAAGAGCAGAATATTTGGGCAAAATATACCTTCCATATTGCAGTAGCACCACGGGGATTTTAAGGGCTCTTTCATGCAGGCGCAGTATCCTAACTTTGCCCAAATTTTTCTTATGGATCTGCTAAAAGAATTACATATTGAATATCTGAATCCAGGTACGGGTACAGGAACCGCCTGGATCAGTTCTCAGGGAGAGACCATTGACTCCTATTCTCCGGTTGATGGTAAAAAAATCGCATCAGTAATCAGTACGGATAGATCAGCATATGAATTGGTCATTGAAAAAGCGCAAAAAGCTTTTGAAGAATGGCGATTGGTTCCCGCTCCAAAACGTGGAGAGGTAGTACGGCAGATCGGTGAAGCACTAAGAGAGAAAAAGTCAGCTCTGGGAAAACTAGTTTCCTATGAAATGGGAAAAAGTCTGCAGGAAGGATTAGGTGAAGTACAGGAAATGATCGACATCTGTGATTTCGCAGTAGGGTTATCACGTCAACTTCATGGTTTCACTATGCATAGTGAAAGACCTTCGCATAGAATGTATGAACAATACCATCCATTGGGTATGGTAGGAATTATCTCAGCCTTTAATTTTCCGGTGGCAGTTTGGAGCTGGAACAGCATGCTTGCCTGGGTTTGCGGAGATGTATGCATTTGGAAACCTTCGGAGAAAACCCCATTGTGCGCCATCGCCTGTCAGCATATTGTGGCGGATGTATTTAAAAAGAATGAAGTACCTGAAGGAATTTCCGGGATAGTGATAGGAGGAAGAGAAACGGGTGAATGGATATCGAATGATCATCGAATTCCATTGGTTTCCGCTACCGGATCCACCAGAATGGGAAAAGCTATTGGCGCTGCGGTGGGTGCGAGATTAGGCAGATCACTTTTAGAATTGGGAGGCAATAATGCCATAATCATTTCGGATAAAGCTGATCTGGATATGTCAATCCTGGGAGCAGTATTTGGGGCAGTTGGTACAGCCGGTCAACGATGTACATCCACCCGACGCCTGATCATTCATGAAAATATTTACGAGGAAGTAAAGGATAAATTGAAAGCAGCCTATAAACAAATAAAGATCGGCGATCCATTGGATGCGAATAATCATATGGGCCCGCTGATCGATAAGGACGCAGTGAAGGTCTACCTGTCTGCCATTGAAAGATCAAAAGAAGAAGGAAATAATTTCATCGTTAAAGGAGGAATTTTGGAAGGCAAAGGATATGAAAGCGGTTGTTATGTGAAGCCATGTATTGCAGAAGTTGATTCGCATTCAGTTATTACACAGGTTGAGACCTTCGCTCCTATTCTATACCTGATGAAATATCATGACGTAAATGAGGCGATTGAAATTCAAAATGGTGTTCCCCAAGGACTTTCCTCGGCCATTATGACAATGGATCTTCGTGAGGCCGAAAGATTTCTATCCCATGCGGGAAGTGACTGTGGAATAGCGAATGTGAACATTGGAACTTCAGGAGCAGAGATAGGTGGCGCTTTTGGAGGAGAAAAGGAAACCGGCGGAGGCAGAGAAAGTGGTAGTGACGCCTGGAAAGTGTATATGAGAAGGCAGACCAACACGATCAACTATGGTAATACACTTCCATTGGCACAGGGAATTGAATTTAATGTTTGAAAGAACCTGATTTTCTAATAGAAAACAACCAATATAGCCTTAATGCGTCTTCTTTATTTTTGATGCTTATTGTAAAAATATATAAATGGTACTAGTTATTTTCACGACATGCTTAAATTGGAAGTCATAAATAAATAAATCAAAAAATGTATGAATATGTTTAAAAGATCAGCTCCTTTTCTTGCGATCGCTGTTTTATCGGTCTCCAATTTGATGGCTCAAGGTTCGCCGGAGGAAGAAAAATCGGTACCTAAAGGATGGCATATGATGGATAAGGCCAGTACTGGTTATTATGGTATCAGTGCTGATAAGGCCTATAATTTTCTTAAGGCAAAAAAATTGAAAAGCAAGACGGTGATCGTTGCTGTGATCGATTCCGGTGTGGATACCACGCATGAAGATCTTCGTGCCATACTCTGGCGGAATCCAAAGGAAATTCCTGGCAATGGTATTGATGACGACAAAAATGGCTATGTAGATGATATTTATGGATGGAACTTCCTGGGTGGTCGTGATGGAAGAAGTGTAGATAAAGATTCTTATGAAGCAGCCAGGGTCTATCACCAGTTTAAAAGCAAATGGGATAAACCAGATGTAAAAATTGAAACTTTATCGGCAAACGATGCCTATGAATATAAAATGTGGTTAAGGGCCAAATCGGAGATAGTAGGTGAAGTGAATCCTTTGGAAGCATTGAATCTTCGCAGAATGTATGCCACTATGAAATCTGGCGACTCAGTGATCCGTGCAGAACTTAAAAAAGAAGAATATAGTTGTAAAGACCTGGCTGCCTATACCAGTACTAATAAGAATGCGCAAAGAACCAGAGATATTCTTATGAGTATTTGTAAGGCCAATGACAATGACGAGATCACCAGCGGTCAGATCATGGATCAACTGGAAGGAGATCTGAGTAAAATGGAAGCTGCTGATAAAGCACCAGAGGCTTTCCGTGATGAGATCGTAAAAGACAATTACAGCGATTTCAATGATCGATTCTATGGCAACAATGATGTTTTTGTTAATAATAAGGGTGCCCTTCATGGAACT
>JAYTXP010000031.1:0-5841 GCA_043742885.1 Chitinophagaceae bacterium
AAACACAAAATTAGCTCAAAAGGTTCAAGGCTAATGGGCTAATTTCGTGAAAACGAATGAATTTACCGATTTCGGAAAGCCCTGTTTAAGTTCCTGTTATGCAAAAAATTGAACATATAGGCATAGCGGTTAAAAGCCTGACTCAGGCCATTCCCGTTTACGAAAAACTGCTGAATACTTCCTGCTACAAAACAGAGACCGTCGATTCGGAGAAAGTGAACACTGCTTTCTTCCTTACCGGTGAAAATAAGATCGAACTTCTCGAAAGTTCCAACCCGGATGGGGTGATCGCCCGTTTTATAGATAATAAAGGAGAAGGGCTTCACCATCTGGCATTTGCTGTTGCCGATATTCATGCTGAAATGAAAAGGCTAAAACAACTCGGATTTGTTTTATTGAATGAAGAACCTAAAAAAGGAGCGGATAATAAACTGGTTTGTTTTTTACATCCAAAGAATACGAATGGAGTGCTTGTTGAAATCTGCCAGGATTTGAATAGTTAGGAGTTAGGAGTTAGGAGTTTGCAGTTAGGAGTTAACAGCCCTTAACGTCATGAATAGGAATACTAAATAAGAATCGTAGACAATTTAGGCTAGAAGCTTGCAGCTAGTGGCTAGAAGCTTGTATTTCAAAAGCTTCCTATAGAATCCGCGTTCACAATTCCCAGTTTCTCTACTGCACGTTGCGCAGCGATCTGGGATGCATCTTTCTTATTAAATGCCTTTCCTTCTTCTATTATTCTTCCATCAAGCACAGCGGCAACAGTAAAAAGCCGGCGACCATTTTCTAATTTTTCATTCAGGGTTTCAAATTCCAGCACGTGGCCATTTTTATTGGCCCAGCCATATAATTTATTTTTATGGTTGATCTCCAGGTTCTCCAGATCATCCATGAACATATGTGGAATAATAAGATACTCCTGCACCCATTTGGCAGTGCGCTTATACCCCTGGTCCAGATAAATGGCCCCTACCAATGCTTCCAACGTATTTCCGAAGATCTGGCTGGCTTTAAGTGATCCATCCATTTTATTGAACATGGTCACTTTTTTCAAACCCATGCGTACAGCAATATCATTCAATTGCTGACGGTTCACCATCTTGCTGCGCATTTCGGTAAGAAAACCTTCTTCTTTGTAGGGGTATCTTTTGAACAGGTAGTCGGCTATCAACGCGCTGAGAACGGCATCGCCTAGGTATTCCAGCCTTTCATTGTTCTCATCTGCACTATCGCGAATGGAACGATGGGTAAGCGCGGCTTTGTAAAGAGAAACATCACCTGCTTTAAAGCCGAGAATATTCCTCAATTCCTTTTTAAATGCTGACCCTGAGCTTGAAAAAAATTTTTTGAACACTATGTGTAAACTACAAAAATTTCTTCACTATCACACAGGCATTATGTCCTCCAAAACCAAAAGTGTTGCTGAGTGCGGCACGTACTATTCGTGACTCTGGTTTATTGAAAGTGAAATTCAGTTTGGGATCCAGTTCGGGATCATCTGTAAAATGGTTGATCGTGGGTGGAATGATATCGTGCATCACCGCTTTAATACTGGCGATCGCTTCAATAACACCTGCCGCTCCCAGGCAATGCCCGGTCATGGATTTAGTGGCACTGATATTCATTTTATAGGCATGCTCACCGAACACCTGCGTAATGGCCTTTACTTCGGCGCCATCACCAATCGGTGTGGATGTACCATGGGTATTGATATAATCTATCTCATCGGCATTCATTCCTGCATCTTCCAGTGCCGCCCTCATTACGTTACGGGCTCCAAGTCCTTCTGGATGCGGAGCAGTGATATGATAAGCATCCGCAGTAGCTCCTGTACCTGCTATTTCGCAATAGATTCGGGCGCCGCGCGCCTTCGCGTGTTCCAGTTCTTCCAGCACCAGCATTCCAGCTGCCTCTCCCATTACAAAACCATCCCGATCCCTATCATAAGGTCGACTGGCCGATTTAGGATCATCATTGCGCTCACTCATAGCCTTCATTGCATTGAATCCACCAACACCTGCTTCGCTAATCACGGCCTCACTTCCCCCTGTAAGAATAATATCCGCTTTACCGAGGCGAAGCAGATTATAGGCTTCCATTATGGCATTGGTACTGCTTGCGCAGGCACTTACCACCGCGAAATTTGGGCCTCGTAAATTATGACGCATGCTGATTTGACCAGCCGCGATATCAAGAATCATTTTTGGAATAAAGAATGGATTGAATCGCGGAGTACCATCGCCTCTTGCAAAATCGGTTACCTCATTTTGAAAGGTGATCAATCCTCCGATACCGCTCGCGAATACTACGCCAATGCGGTCGGGATTAATATTTTCTTTGTTCAGTCCGGCATCAAGCATGGCCTGATCACTTACTACGAGCGCAAACTGAGTAAACCGATCGATCTTACGCGCTTCTTTACGATCCAGGTAGGCAACGGCATCAAATCCTTTTACCTCACATGCGAATTTTGTGCGGAATTTGGACGCATCAAACAAGGTGATCATATCAGCTCCTGAAACTCCATTGAGCAGGTTTTCCCAGTAGGCGTCTAGTGTATTGCCCAATGGGGTGATTGCACCCATTCCTGTTACAACGACCCTTTTTAATTGCATGGTGGAAAAATATGGAGTTTTTAAGAGATAAAAACCGCCTTTCTTTGCGTAAACAGAAGAAAGGCGGTATCCTTTTAAAAAAATTGCAGTCTATCCTCGCCCTAAGGCTTTGGTTTAACAGCAGCAGTTATTTTGCATGTTCTTCAAGATAAGAAACAGCCTGACCAACCGTAGTGATCGTTTCAGCCTGCTCATCCGGAATAGATATGTTGAATTCTTTTTCGAACTCCATGATTAATTCCACAGTATCGAGTGAGTCTGCTCCGAGATCATTTGTAAAAGAAGCTTCGTTGGTTACTTCGGCCTCATCTACACCCAGTTTGTCTACTATGATTTTCTTAACTCTTGATGCGATGTCTGACATGACTGTAAAGTTTTATTTGTTGGGTGCAAAAATATGTTTTTTGGGCTAATCGGCATGGGATTTCCATTTTTAATTCAAAACGTTGATAACGAATAAATAATACCCCAAATATAAGGTAGGTCGGTTGGCAAAATAACCCTGGTTTCCGTTGGCGGTTATCCTAGATATTAGTATTTTGTCAGTAGTCATCTTATTTTAAGATATTAAGGTTTCGGTTATGGCATTAAAAATTATCGATCACGGAAGCATAGAATACCAGCAAATGGTCAAATTGAGGGAGGAAGTGCTGCGTAAACCTTTGGGACTTGGATTCACTTCTGAAGAGCTGGATGAGGAAAAAGAAAATATGCTGATCGCTGCTTATGAAGATGAAACTATTCTGGGTTGCTGCATGCTGGTGGAAGAGAACCAGAAGATCGTACGATTAAGACAAATGGCCGTTTTGAATGACCTGCAGGGAAAAGGAATAGGAAGGGCCATCATGAATTTTGCGGAGAACCTTGCCCGCGACAGGGGATATAAAACACTCTCTATGCATGCCCGGCAGAATACCATCGGTTTTTATGAAAAAATGGGATATAAAGTAGCAAGTGATCAATTCACTGAAGTTACCCTGCCACATGTGGTAATGGAAAAAAAGCTCCTTTAAGTTTTCGCTAATTTGGAACGAATAAGTTCTCTCAATTCCTGCGTTTCTTCTATACTGCTGCAAGCATCTTTTGGCACCAGAATAAATGACCTGGAATCAAAATACAAATGAAAAAAATGCGGGCTCTCTACAAAACTTTTCAATGAACTCCAATCCCACTGCTTGGATCCCCTGCCATGCCTGAGAGTGAACCCCTGCAGATCGAAATCCATTTCAAATTCATAGCGAAAGGTCACGGCCCTTTGATAAACCGCAAATGGGAGTACAAACCAGAAACTAATTAATAGAACTACCCATAAAAATGAACCTACCATAAAGGCAAAGCTGGTCACTTTACCCACTACATACAGGGTCATCGATAGCAACGCGAATACATTCACCAGGATGATCATCAACTTAATTTCGCGCTTATTGATAAAATGATACCGAAGCGCCTGTATAACTTTTTTCTTATCGTAACCGAATTGGAGAGTCATGAGGAAAGTTGAGGAGTTGAGGAGTTGAGAGGTTTAGCAGGCAGGCCTCCCAATGGTTTACTTGTTTTTAAGATCTTTCTTATCGACAGACCATTCTCCTAATTTATCACCTTTAACTCCAAAAAATTCTACCGTCATTTTTCTTTCAGTCCGTTTTCCGCTAAAACTAAATCGACCATAGTTTTGTTTTTCATCAATTCCCAATACCCGGTAAGGATTATTTTTTTCAGCCCCGCCAAATGTATGGGTACCGGAGGTTAAAGGAGAAACTGTAATATCATACATTGGATAATATCCGGGCCGGTCAACCTTGATGATCTCTGTATGGTGACGATCACCCGTAAGAAATACCACCCCGTTTATTTTGTACTGCTTTATAAACTGCATGAACTCTTCATATTCCGCGGGGTAATTATTCCATTTTTCAAATGGCGAAACTGGATTCAGCACCTGCGATCCAATGGATATGATCTTAAATGTGGCTGTGCTGAAAAGCAATGAATTTTTCAGCCATTCCATTTGCCTGGCGCCCAGCATTTCTTTTTCGGGATTAGGCATTCCATTAATAGAATCATTCATATTATCCGCACTTCTCCACCAGCGGTCATCGGTCATAAAAACATCCACATCACCATAATTCATCATGGTATAAGTGCCTTCTTCTTTTTCACCATAAGAAGGGTTGCACCAATAACTTTTCCAGATCTCGCGACTGGTATTTTTTAAAATATAATTCTTCCCGATATCATTTGGACCATAATCATGATCATCCCATATGGCATATTGCGGCATAGACTTCCAGAAATTCTGCATCACAGGCAGGGCACGGGTTTGCTGTGCCCGGTACCAGAGTCCCCATTCACTGAAATAATCTACTTCACGGGTATACCATTCATCTCCCAGCCATAACATGAAGGCAGATCTTTCTTTTGCCATAGTTTTAAATATGGAAGAATCACCACCATAAGGTTTACCCGGACGATCATATTGAGGTTGGTTGAAATAAGCGCAGGAGCCAGTCAGGAAATTAAAATCAGGAGCAGGCTTTCTCCATTGCCAGAGATCTTTGGTGGTAAACTCTCCGGATTTACCAGTGCCTTTTCCATTGACTACTATCTGGTATTGATAGGTCGTATTCACTTCCAATCCACCTATGGTAAAACAAATCGGATTGAATTCATTTCCCAGTTCTCCTTTATAGGAAATGGATCTTATATTATGATCTCCTTTTTTATTTACAGAGATTGAAACTGCTTTCACATCTGCTGATACCTCTGCCCAAACTTTCGCATCTCGGTATTCCACAGGTCCCAGCATGGGACCCGAGATAACACGTGGCTGGGTAAAAGCGGAAATAAAAATTAAACAACCGGCTAAAAATAGTACTGATCTTTTCATCTCATGGGATTTGTCGCAAGGTAAAAAGAAATGAAGGGTCATAAAAAAACAAAGCCGCCAAAAAAGGCGGCTTTGTTACATATAGAAAAGTCTTACTTACTGAGCGATATTAAGCAATGTACATATCTGCTGATATGACATGCTCTTCAAATCAGTTTCAGTATAAACACGTCCGTTAATCTCTGCAGCTTTTTCAGCTGAACGACCACCTGCAACACCTCCAGGTATAATTATATAACGAAACTCCGTACCTGTTAATCCACTAGGGTCATTATTATCAGCAACATTATAAAATCTAATGTCAATGTTATTTAGGACAAGCCTTGCATCTATAATCTG
>JAYTXP010000032.1:0-3111 GCA_043742885.1 Chitinophagaceae bacterium
TCAGACTCCAGTATCTGCCGGAGATAAAATCCATCCTGACCGTTAGCGCCGAAAATTATCGCATTAGACATAATTATTTAGGGGAGCTGATGGCCGACTGAAATTGACGGTCGATCGCATCAATGCATTTATTCCTTTCCAGGTTAAAAATAGCCAGACGTTTAACAACAATATCTTTTTCTTCAGCGGCCACTTTTTCAAATTCATAGACTTTTTCCTGCTCATGCCAGAGGTCACAGTTCACTTTTGCCAGTTCGGAAAGCAGTTCGCCAATGGCGCCGCTGATCTGACGGATCTCATTTCCTTCCTGCTTAAATACTTTATTGGCTGAGAATGTAAGTTTATCGACGGAGATCTCTCCAGCTAGCGCTTTTTGAACGAAATCATCAATTTCTGAACGAAGTTGTGATTCCTGTCTGGCAAGACTCTGGAGTCTTTCCTTATCCTCGCTGTGGTATTGTTTCAGCTTAACGATCGTGAGTTTATCACAGAGCGAACCAAGGGTTTCTGCCATGAGAATGATTATGGTTGCAAACTTAACATCTAATGCGGTATGGCGCAAAATTGTATTTTTGCGACTTCTCTACTAAACAGCAGAACAAGATGAAAAAAGCACTTATCACAGGCATTACAGGGCAGGACGGAGCCTATCTGGCGGAATTACTTTTAAGTAAAGGATATGAGGTCCATGGGATCCGGCGCAGATCTTCGCTGATCAACACGGACCGTATAGATCATTTATACAAAGACATTCATGAAGATGGTGTGCGTTTGTTTCTTCATTATGGAGACCTCACTGATTCTGCGGGTATCATTCATATTGTTCAGCAGGTTCAACCCGATGAGATCTATAATCTCGGAGCAATGAGCCATGTGCATATCAGTTTTCAAACTCCAGAATATACCGCCAATGTGGATGGTATGGGGGCTTTGCGGATACTGGAGGCTGTACGAATTCTGGGTCTCGAAAAAAAGACCAGGGTATATCAGGCTTCTACATCAGAACTATATGGACTGGTACAAGCCATTCCGCAAAATGAAAGAACACCTTTCTATCCACGCTCACCCTATGCCGTGGCTAAATTATATGCCTACTGGATCACAGTAAATTATCGTGAAGCTTATGGCATGTTCGCTTGCAATGGCATTTTATTCAATCATGAAAGCCCTGTAAGAGGCGAAACCTTTGTTACCCGCAAGATCACACGTGCGGTTTCTGAGATCGCCTGGGGAAAGAAGAAAACGCTTTTTCTTGGAAATCTTAATGCGAAAAGAGACTGGGGTCATGCCCGCGATTATGTGGAAGGAATGTGGCGCATTTTGCAACAGGAGAAACCCGATGATTTCGTGATCGCCACTGGTATCAGCACAACAGTAAGAGAATTTGTGAAAATGTCTTTTGACTATTGTAGCATCGAATTAAGATTTGAAGGTGAAGGAATAAATGAAAAAGGGGTTGTTGAAAAATGTAGCGACCCTAAATTCCAGGTGCCGGTTGGACAAATAGTAGTAAGTATCGATGAAAGATATTACCGTCCTACAGAAGTGGATCAATTGCTTGGTGATGCAGGTAAAGCAAAGAAAATACTTGGGTGGGAACCTACCTGTTCAGTAAATAAATTAGTGGAAGAAATGATGGCCTCCGATATCAAGGAGATGGAATGATCCTATTGTTCAGCAATCAGTGAAAGAAATTTTTTCATGGCTTTTCTTTTGGGCTCATCCAGGTTATAACTGAGATGCAGCTTATAATATTTAACCATATCATAAAGAGGATAAGGGTCGGCTTCAACGATCTCATTAATATGATCCAGGCCCATCGCGTTAGCTTCATCAAATTCTTTTATAAAATCTTCAGGAAGTGGCTTCAAACTTACCCAGGCTGCAAATACAAATGGAAGGCCGGTAATAGCTTTCCATTCAGAACCCAGATCATAAATATAAGAACTGATTTTTCTTTGTTCCAATGCACGGTCGCCTATCACTAAGCCCGCAGTGGTTCCTTTTATTTCTTTCCGGTAGTGTTCATCAATTGATTGAACAATTTTTGGTGATATGCCCCAGAAATCTTTCATCAGCCATTTCAGGAGTGCTACGGAACTCATACTTTGATAATCAAGCAACACAGTTTCTATCTGCTCCATAGGTACTTCACTGAACAAGGCCACTGATGCGATCTCTCCTTCTGCCCCAATACAGAAATTTCCGTTGATATGATAATGAGGCAATTGGTTTATGGCTGCTACCGGAATCAGACCCAGGTCGATCTCCCCCGAAATAAGCATAGGAACCAGGTGAGCAGGGTAATCACCTATCAGTTCGATCTTATTCTTAATAGGACTTCTTTCCAAACCGTATAGAAGCGGGCGGGTATTTCTATAATTAACAATGCCTATTTTTATCTTCTCCAATTGGGCTATTTTTGCGAAGCGAAGGTACAGCTAAGCCTTTCATATCTGACATGGAAATAACATCATTGACGGCCATTTCTCCGATAGACGGACGATATCGTAAACAGGTGCATCACTTGGATGAATATTTCTCTGAATTCGGATTAATGAAATACAGGGTGAAGGTGGAGATTGAATATCTTCTTTTTCTTCAGGAAAAAAAATTCCTGAAGCTGTCAGCCAATGCAATTAAACATTTGCAAAAACAGGTAGTTGATTTTGGGCAGTCAGAAGCCAACGAGATCAAACAGATTGAGTTTACCACTAATCATGATGTGAAGGCGGTGGAATATTTTCTTAAGCAGGAACTAGACAAATGCGGAGCGCAGTCTGCCAAAGAATGGGTTCATTTTGGTATAACCTCGCAGGATATTAATAACACAGCGGTTCCCCTGCTTTGGAAGGATGCCATTGAATATGAATATCTGCCTTCACTGCTAAATTTGAATACGGAACTGGGCCTGCTGGCAGAACAATGGAAGGATATTCCCATGCTGGCTCATACACATGGGCAACCTGCCAGTCCTACCCGACTGGGCAAGGAGATCATGGTCTTTGTGGAAAGAATAAGAAATCAGATCGATCAATTCATAGGTATTCCTTTCACAGGAAAATTTGGAGGTGCAACAGGAAATTTCAATGCGCATAAGGTGGCCTATCC
>JAYTXP010000033.1:0-18278 GCA_043742885.1 Chitinophagaceae bacterium
GACCACGATGAGTAAGGCGCTTCGGTTTTTTAGTAATTCCACCAGGCAGAAAAGCATTGCATTTATTTTAAGTGATATGCTGGATGAAGATTATAAAGATGCCTTACGTATTGCATCGAGAAAACATGATGTGATCGGGTTAAAGATCTATGACCGGATGGATAAGGATCTGCCCGAGATGGGATTGGTGCAGGTTCAGGATGCTGAATCCGGTAAGAGGCAATGGGTGGATACCAGTAATTCCTATCTACGGTACGATCATGAACAGCAATTTTTCCGTCTTACAGAGCAGGCCGTTCAGCATTTCAAAACTGCCGGATCGGATTTGTTGCATATAAGAACCGGAGATGATTATGTGAAAGTATTACAACGATTTTTCTTAAGCCGAAACCGCTGATATTGTACCGAACCCTGATCATATTTATATTTTTCCTTTTGCCGGTAAGTCTTCTCTATTCTCAAGCTTTCGGCATTTCTGTTTCAGCAGATAAGCAAAAAATATTGCTTGGCGAGCCTTTTCATCTTACAATACGAGCAATATATCCATCCGGAATGGGAGTCAGCACCGGATTTGACAGTATACCACATTTTGAATTTACGGAAGATCCCAAAAAAGATAGTGTGCTGACTGATCAGATGGTCACGCTGAATATTGTGTATACAGTGACCAGTTTTGATTCGGGTCATTGGGTCATTCCTTCTTTGATACTAAATAAAAAATGGCATTCTGACTCATTGCCAATGGATGTACAATTTTCGGATTTTGATACCAGTCAGCCCTATCATAGTATTAAGGATATACTTGAGGTGCATGTACAAAATAAAACCCCCTGGTGGTGGTATGCCATTGGTGGAGTTCTTTTAATAATTATAGCAGTTATCTTTTATTTAAATAACCGCAAAAAGCAGAAGCCTGCTACAATTAAGGAGAATATCGATCCGTATAAAGAGGCCATGCTTGAATTAAAAAAACTGAGCACTGAAAACCTGGATGCGAAACAGTATTATTCAAAGCTTGTGCTTATACTGAGAATTTACTTGAAAAGAAAAAAGAATATAGAATCCTTGCAAAAGACAACAACTGACCTCGTGATAAAAATGAACGAGTTGCCATTAAATCGGGAGGAACTGGATCTTGTGATACAGTCACTACAAAAGGCAGATATGGTGAAATTCGCTAAACATATTCCGGAAGCCGCTGACAGGGAAGCCTCTTTTTCAGCCATCAGATCCTGTATAGAAAAAATCGAATCGACAAGTATTCCTACAACTCCTGTATGACCATGTTATACGATTATTTAAGAAATATGGAGTTCGCATTTCCCCTTGCATTTGGGTTATTCCTTTTATTGCCAGTGCTGGTCATTCTTTATATTAAAAATGAAAAAAAGAAGGGAGCAGTAAGAGTATCAACCACCAGATCGTTTACGGTAAAATCATGGAAGTCCAGGTTCAGGCAGTTGCCTTTTTTATTTCGAATACTAACAATCTCTGCTTTAATTATTGTTATTGCCCGTCCGCAAAAAAGAAATAAGGAGAAGCGAACTGAAGGAGAGGGTATTGATATCATGCTTTGCATGGATGTAAGTGGGAGCATGGGCTCCAGAGATATACTTCCTTCGCGAATGGAGGTGGCAAAAGATGTGGCGGAGCAATTTGTACGGGGCAGGCCGGTAGACCGTATAGGCCTTGTCATTTTTTCAGGAGAGAGTTTCACCCAATGCCCATTAACCAATGATCGAAATACTCTGATTACACAGATCAGAATGCTGGAGAGCCGGCGCTATCTGGCTGATGGAACGGTTATAGGTGAAGGATTGGCTACAGCAGTAGATCGTTTATCGCAAAGTAAATCGAAATCAAAGGTTATCATCTTGCTGACAGATGGAAAAGAAGATCCGCCTGAGACCCGATTGATCGATCCGCTAACAGCTATTGAAATTGCAAAATCAAAATCGGTGAAGGTGTATACTATTGGTATGAGTGCGGCCAATACCAGTATCCCCGAAAATAAGCCGTTGGTAAAAGGAAAGAAAAATCCATCTATTGATTTTCTGGATGAGGCCCTGCTGCAAAGGATCGCTTCGGAAACTGGGGGGCAATATTTCAGAGCCCGAAGCAGGGAAGGATTGACCGATACCTATAAACAGATCGACCAAATGGAGAAATCCAAAGTGGAGCTGTTTAATATTGAAAGAATAGAAGAAAGGTTTTTGCCGTTTATGCTTGCGGCATTATTTTGTCTAATGCTGGAAGTGATACTGCGATTCACTATTTTTAAACGGTTTCCCTAGTAATGAATCATTAATAATTATTAATTACTAATTACTGCCCTCCTAACTTCGCCATATGGTTGCGCAGGTCTATAAATCCACAGGAAGTTGGTATACACTTAAAGATGAGCAGGGTCGCTTTTGGAATGGACGTGTAAAAGGAGTGATGAAGCTGGATAATATTACCAGTACCAATCCACTGGCAGTAGGAGATATGGTAGAAGCAGAAGTTGAAAACGAGGCAGATAGTTCAGCCATGATCTTATCTATTGCAGATCGGCATAATTATATAAATCGTCAATCTCCCCGTCATAAGTATCAGCATCATATTGTAGCCTCCAATATGGACCAGGCGGTTTTGATCGCCACCTTGCGGGAGCCAAGAACATCCCAGGGTTTTATTGATCGGTTTTTGGTGGCTTCAGAGATGTATCATGTTACCCCCGTCATTGTTTTTAATAAATCGGATCTGTACAAGGATAAGGAGATGGAGCAATTTGCACATATGAAGGCGATGTATGAAACTATCGGCTATAAAGTTTTATTAGTAAGTGCAGAGAAAAAGCAAGGGATGGAGGAATTGAATGCCATTATGAAGGACCGTACCAGTCTTTTAAGCGGACATAGCGGTGTAGGCAAATCATCTTTATTAAATCTTATTTCACCCGGTATTCAATTAAAAACAGGGGAGATCAGTGGCTGGAGTGGTAAGGGGCAGCATACGACTACGTTTGCGGAGATGTTTGATCTGAGTTTTGGGGGAAGGGTGATCGATACTCCGGGCATGCGCGAATTTGGGCTGGTAGATATTCAAAAACAGGAGGTGTCTCATTATTTTCCTGAAATGCGTGACCGGCTGAAGAATTGCCAGTTTAATAATTGTTTGCATGTAAATGAACCCGGCTGTGGTATTAAAGAAGCGGTAAGGAATGGAGAGATCGAAGAGGACCGGTATGTGAGTTATGTGAATATTCTGGATTCGGTTGAGGAGAAGAATTATTAATAACTACTTTACGCAATATTTTTCATCATAAGCATTGGCTCAAGCACATTCATCAAATCGATCACGGCTTTATTATCCTTGTTACGCGCGTCACGAGTACGGGTAGGAAAAATACTAATACCGTTATAAATGCTGTAGTGTAGAGTCAGGTTATGTCTTTTAAACCGGAACTCCCAGTCAATAGAATCGAAATCATCTTCTTTATTGGAAAAACGAATTTTCAGATCGCTAAGAAGGTCGGCGATGCGGTAAAATTCTTTTAATCCGCCATCATCGGAAATGACTGCTTCGGTACAGCCCAAGGCTGTTCGTAGGGTGAGGCTCATGATAAGGTTTTTTACATTAGTGAGTATCTGCTTAATGATACTAACACTTAGACATGGATATTGGTTTTATAGCTGCATTCAAAAACTGTTAACTTTTGAATTTTTTTGCTTTTTTCATGTCTTTCGCGGCCTTGGGATCTCCGCTCAGAATTTTTTCTGCGCCTACATTCTTACCATTACTGGGACAACCATATTTAGATTTAGGCTTGAACACACTATTCATGATCTTACAGGATGATAACAATATCATCACAGAAACTATGATCGTATATAAACGGAGAATTCGCATTATCTGATTGTTAACGAATTTAACTAATATAAATTGTTTATAGAAGGTAGAATTACGATAGTTAGGGTTGAGCTGGTTGAGAAGGTTGAGGTGGTTCAGGGGCATCCCATCTAAATTTTCTCAACCTTCTCAACTTCTTTTATACCACGCAGCATATTTCACATAATTATCCGCGATTCTTTCTATCTGGTCTTTAACCAGTTCACCTGAAATATCCTTCACTTTTTTTGCCGGAACGCCCGCATAAATACTGTTTGGTTCGCAGATCGTATTTTCCAGTACCACGGCGCCAGCGGCAATAATGGTATTGCTATTTACCACGGCCTTATCCATAACAATAGCTCCCATACCTACAAGCACATTATCATGCAGCGTACAGCCATGCACGATAGCGTGATGGCCGATGGATACATTATTTCCAATGGTCGTGCCACATTTTTCAAAAGTGCAATGAATACAGGCCCCGTCCTGAACGTTCACTTTATTCCCCATTTTGATAAAATTCACATCGCCACGCACTACGGCATTGAACCAGAAACTGCAATCATCTCCTGCTATCACTTCACCAGTGATGGTAGCATTAGGTGCAAGGAAACAGTTTTGACCAAATTGAGGAGAGATGTTTCGGACGGAAAGGATGAGGGCCATATAATATAAGAGGTTGAGTTGTTGAGTAAAACTACCAACTATTTCCGTTCTTTGTAATGTGAACCAACGACAAATATTCCTGAATCATGTGGCGCAAACTTCTCCTTCTCCATTAGCATTGGAGATCGTTAAGGCGGAAGGAATAAAACTATTTGATAAAAATGGAAAAGAATACCTGGACCTGATAGGTGGCATTAGTGTGGCTAATATTGGTCACCGTCATCCAAAAGTAATCGATGCTATAAAATCTCAACTGGATGACTATTTGCATATAATGGTCTATGGTGAATTTATTGAGACACCTCAGGTTCGGTATGCGCAAAAGTTGGTTGAACATTTACCTGCTTCTCTCAACTCTGTTTACTTTACTAATTCAGGTTCAGAAGCCACTGAAGGAGCGATGAAGCTGGCCAAGCGAGTCATGCACAGACCTAATATGATCGGCTTCAAAAATTCTTATCATGGTAGCACTCAGGGTGCATTGAGTATGATGGGTGATGAATACTGGCGCAATGCTTTTCGTCCTCTATTACCAGGCATACTTCATCTTGAATATGATTCATTCGACTCGCTGCAATATATTAATGAGGATACGGCCTGCGTGTTACTTGAACCTGTTCAAGCCGAGTCAGGTTTACGATTGCCTTCAAACGAATGGATGCAAGCTATCCGAAAAAAATGTACGGATACCGGTACATTATTGATATTGGATGAGATTCAAACAGGGTTTGGACGAACAGGAAAATGCTGGGCCTTTGAACATTTTGGTATTGTTCCGGATATTTTATTATTAGGTAAAGCATTGGGTGGTGGTATGCCACTGGGTGCTTTCATCGCCGATAAAAAATTGATGGACTGTTTTTCAGAAAATCCTGTACTGGGACATATCAGCACTTTTGCCGGACACCCGGTATGCTGTGCGGCGGGATTAGCTGCCTTTGAGGTTTTGCTGGAAGAAAATATTATTAAAACGGAAATGCCTTCCCTTCCTGAAATAAATGGAGGTTGTCTTCATTTTCCATTTCCGCGCTGGGGTTGTATTGGCTTTGATTCTTTTGAAACCAATAAAAAAGTCATTGATCGTTGCCTTGAAAAAGGATTGCTTACGGATTGGTTTCTTTTTGCTTCTTCCTGTTTACGCATCTCCCCTCCACTTACAATGACCGATCAGGAATTGCAGCATAGTTTAGAGATCATCCAATCAGTTATCTGATTATTTTATCTGGCTAATGATCCATGCTGCAAGACAGGCACCAAGAATGGGCCCGGCAACAGGTACCCAGGCATAACTCCAATCAGATTTTGCCTTATTATGTATAGGAAGTAAAAAATGCGCAATGCGTGGTCCAAGATCACGTGCGGGATTGATAGCATAACCTGTAGGTCCGCCTAATGAAAGTCCAATGGCAAGTACCAGCAAAGCCACTGGTAAAGCATTCAATGTAACAAAAGGAGTACTTGGGTTTGACATAGATAATGCGCCAAATACCAGGGCCATACTACCAATGATCTCTGTAAGTATATTGAAGAATTTATTTCGAATCGCTGGGGCTGTACAAAAAGTTGCTATTATAAGTGAGGGATCTTCTGTTTGATCATAATGTGGTTTGTAAGTGATCCAAACTAAAATGGAACCCAGTATAGCTCCGGCGAATTGAGCGACTATATAAGGAAGCACCCATTCCATTTTAAAATCGGAAAATAAAGCCAGTGCAATAGTCACCGCCGGATTTAAATGTCCGCTGCCGCCAAATTTCACTGAACTGTAAACACCAATAAAAACAGCCATGGCCCAGCCAAAACTGATAACTATCCAACCGCTGTTTTGTCCTTTTGTATCTTTCAATACTACATTAGCGACAACGCCATTGCCGAATAAGATTAGCAGAGTGGTTCCGATGAATTCGCCGAGGAAAGGATGCATGAGGAAGGTTTAATAGTGAATAGGTGAATAGGTCAATAGGTGAATAGGTAAGTAGTGGAAGGTCATCCTGCCCAAGCTATGGCTGCATTTACTGCCCGTTGCCATCCTTTGATTAAATTAATTCTTTTTTCTTCATTCATTGATGGTTCAAATGTATTTTCTGCCTGCCATTGGCCCTGGAGGGATTCGAGATCTTTCCAATAACCCACACATAATCCGGCAAGATAGGCAGCACCCAATGCCGTGGTTTCTGTTATACGGGGCCTCACCACTTTGGTATGGAGGATATCTGATTGGAACTGCATGAGGGTATCATTCACCGTAGCGCCTCCGTCTACTCTTAATTCGGCAATGCTTATTCCTGCATCTGCTTCCATCGCTTTCAATACATCAAAGGTTTGATAGGCAATACTGTCTAATGCGGCCCTGGCTATATGACCATCATTGGTACCGCGGGTCATTCCAAAAATGGATCCTCTTGCATAGGGATTCCAATGTGGTGCACCTAATCCAGCAAAAGCGGGAACCATATAAACTCCTTCGGAATCATTTACAGTGGCGGCAAGTGCTTCCACTTCTGCCGAACTGCGAATGATCTTTAATCCATCGCGAAGCCATTGAACAACGGCTCCTGCAATAAATACAGAACCTTCCAATGCGTATTCCGTTTTTCCATTAAGTTCCCAGGCAATGGTGGTAAGCAGATTATTATTAGAACGAATCGCTTTTTCTCCTGTATTCATCAACATAAAACATCCAGTGCCATAGGTATTCTTCACCATTCCGGGTCGGGTACATAGTTGTCCGAATAGTGCTGCCTGCTGATCGCCGGCAATACCTGCAATTGGAATGTGAGAGTCAGGAATAAGATTTCCTGTATGTCCATAGAGATGACTCGAAGGCTTTACTTCAGGAAGTACCGAGGCAGGAATATCAAATAATGAAAGAAGTTCCTGGTCCCATTGCTTTGTATGAATATTCAGCAGCATGGTTCGGGATGCATTCGATACATCGGTCACATGCACTTTGCCATTGGTTAATTTCCAGACCAGCCATGAGTCTATGGTGCCGAATGCCAGTTCACCTTTAGCCGCTTTTTCCCTGGCCCCAGTTATATGGTCCAGAATCCATTTTAATTTTGTAGCAGAAAAATAGGAATCGATGATAAGACCCGTTTTATCTTTTATAGTTTCAGCAAATCCTTTTTCTTTTAATTCATCACAGTAGCCTGCGGTGCGTCGGTCCTGCCAAACAATAGCATTATAAATGGGTAGTCCGGTAGTACGATCCCATACCACCGTAGTTTCTCTTTGATTGGTAATACCAATTGCCGCGATCTGTTTCATACTGATGCCTGCTCTTGCTACTGCTTCAGCCACAGTACCAAACTGACTGCTCCATATCTCATTGGCATCATGCTCTACCCATCCGGGATGCGGAAAAATTTGCGTGAATTCTTTCTGTGCAATACTGCAGATACTTCCCTGCTGATCAAAAAGTATAGAACGACTACTGGTGGTTCCCTGGTCGAGGGAGAGAACGTAGGAGGACATGGGGCAATTTTAAGGAAGATAGTTTATTTTAAAAAGTAAACCTTACCGACCCGAATACTCCAAAAGATTTATCTCCTGTTTTAGGCAGGGTTGAGGGCAGCACTCTCCAGATGCAATCAATACGGAATATGTGAAAGATATTATCGATGCCGGTACCAAGCTCGAGGTAGGTTTTGCCATCAAGAGTTTGAAAATTATTTCCATCCTTGAAATTGAGTGCGCGGTTGGAAGCTGATAAATGTCCCCATAATGCTTTGGCAGTCCAGAATTGACGAAACTTTAATTTAGGCAGGAGGCGGAATATGCCATTGCCAATGTTATGTTCGAAGTTGATGCCCATATACCGGTCATGAATAAATTCCCAGCGGTTCATCATATTGAAAGCATACTGATTATAATAATAAAGTTCATTGCCGGGGGCAATATCTAATAGAAAATAGGGCAGGGTACCAAAGGTGCGACCACCATAAATATACCAGGAGATACTACCTAAGGGAGGCAGTTTCATATTATCGGAAATACTTCCATTTATCTTGGTATAACTATAACTGCTTTTTAATATACCGGCGAATCCCCGGCTGATATTGATCTCTCCAATAGGGTATGGACTTCCAAGGCTGCTTCGGTAAAAATGGCTTTCAAGAAAACGCTCCAGGTAGGCGAATCGGAATTTAAGTGAGACTTCAAAGTTATTAAAAGGATGCCCATTGCCGGATACAGGAAAAGAATCAGCAGGCAAAAGATTTCGAAGCGGGGTAGTGATCTTATGTGTGATGGTGATTCGATTCGACATCCAGTTCAGGTTCTCCCGAAAGATCTCAAAACGCTTCTCCTCGATCTTAATATTCTTAATGGGGATCCCATTTTTCCGAACTGCAAGAGCGAAAATATTATCACTCGTTACCTCGCCATAATAGTTCTGGCCAAAATCCAGGTCGTTGGTATAAGATCCGTACATATACATGCGGGGATCTTTTTTGGGTAGATAAAAAGCTTCTGCGAACCCTTTAAATTTTTTATCTCCAAAACCATAAGCCAGGTAGGTATGCAGTTTTATTTTCTTATTAAAATGTTTGTTGGTGCCAAGGTCGAAGCGCATGCGAAAACCTTCCCAGCTATTGCTGGTGACCCAGTTGAACCAGGGGCCGATCTGGTAATTACCAATATCGCGATAGCCGGTTCCAATAAAAGTGAGTGTTTTCGTAAACTTTTTGAACACAACCGCATTGGTCAATGTATCGATCATTTTAATAATACCCTGTTCACTTTTTGAAAGAGGCTCATGACGGGAACCGGCCCAGAATTCTTTTCCTTTGTCCATGGATCCCGGCAATACAATGATCTCTTCCAGTTGTTTGTTCTTTGCCAGCTCATTGGTTACCGAACTATCATCTACAATAACCTGTCGATATGTGGAGGTCTTTCTTCCAATAAAACCCGGACTTTTCTTTCCTATGGTCTTTACATCGATCACATATTTGTCTTTATAAAGGAACCAGGTGCTGTCATTGATCAGTTTGTATTCCTGAACTATACTGAGGTTCTCCACGAAATTCACGTTGGCGTCTTTGGCCAGTCGAAGGTTCATTTTCTGAATGGCAAAACTTCCTACATGCACCCAGCAATCTCCTTCAAACGTATCGCCCCCTTTTCTTCGCGGCGTGAACACCAGATGGAAATAACGCTGACCAGCGATCATTTGCGTATCAAGTACCCGGTAGTTATAATAATAATCGCCGTTATCGCTGATGGGACTGATAAATTCTTTATCCATTACCGGAATAAAATTATTGTACACATTCACTACCTGGTCGGTACCGCCCAGGTTCTTCAGTAAACTTTCATTTCTAACTCCGTTCGTATTGGTGGCTTTGATAATTTCCCGGCGACGCAAAGGATTTTTGGAATAATAATAATCGGAAAGAGTTTCAGTAAGATAGGTAGGCAGGTATTTCATGCCTTCACTTGTGTCAATATTCTGATTGATCAGATCACTGATCGATTTTAAAGGTTTGAAGTTTCCGAATCGTTGAAAGTTTATATTCTTCAGATCAAGTTCCAGCTTATTATATAGTTCGTAAGAGAAATTGGAAAAACGATAGCGGTCGTTTTGCGGTTTATGCTGGACGATCTTCCGCCATACCAGCAGACCTTTGTTCACCTTGATTTTTACAGTAGCATTTTCATTGAAAGTGCCTCTTACAAAACTAGCCGTGAGATGAAAAGAATCTTTTCGTGTATCGATCTTAAAATAAAAAGGCTGAAAACCTACAGAAGTGATCTGCAATGTATCGGAGGGCCATTTACTAAGATCAAAATAAAAATGTCCTGCAGAATCGGTGAGTTTCCCAATGGTGGCATTCTTAAAACTAACAGAAGCGAAAGGAACAGGTTCTTCACTTACGGCATCTATAACAGTACCAGAGATGATCTTACGCTGGGCATGTAGTGAACCCCAAAACATGACCATGAAAACAAATAGGATAGCGGTTAACCCACGGTGACTGAACATTAGGTAAAATTAGTGAATGGGCGCGCTAAAAATCCACCCCCATTGCAAAATACCATTTCGGCTTGCCCTGGAATACTCCTTTCATTTGCCAGGCTGCATCCAGTCTGAGGAAATATCCCAGCAGTGTACTGCGGGCGCCAAAGCCATAACCACCAGCGAAAGGACCAATGCCTCCGGCTTTAGTTGTGACCATGATAGGAGGATTATAATAACTTACTGAAGGTCTTTTCCATTTATCAAACTTACCATTCCATGCCGAACCCAGATCTACGAACTGTACTAACTGGAAATTACGGAGGAAGGCATTATTGATCGGTTTATTAATGAATGATGAAAATATCGGGGCACGTATTTCACTGTTAATGACAATTGCGTTATTTCCATTGGCTACATTCTGAATAAATCCGCGCATATTCACTGCAAGGGATTCATACGCATAATTTCCATCAGGGTCAGGCGTATTATTCCGGTCGAAATAACGGAACCCGCCATTTGCTTTTTCATTATTGCCAAACATCATCCAGTTGTCGACACCTCCCAGATAATAAATAATCTTTCTATTTCCCCAGCTGAAATCTCCCGCAGCTCTTACGGCCCATGTGATATTACGGTAAATAGGAAGATAATGACGGAGATCAAAACCGAAGTTGAAAGTCTTGGGATGATTACCCGCACCGGCGGTATCTTTTGGCGACTGACTGATACGCGCATTCATATCCATATATACTTTGCCACGGAATCCTTCCCAAATGTTCAAGGCACGGGAAATGGCATCATCGTGTACAAATTCAAGATGCATCAATGCATATTTCTCTTTAAAATCCGGAAGACTTAGTGATCCGGGCACTAATGCGTCTGGTACAAACGCATATTTATCGCTACGCAGAGCGGCATTGAAACGTATACTTCTGAGCTTGTTGAAAGGATAACTCACAGTACCCTGATAAAGATTGGAATATAATTTTCCAAGTAATATTGGTCCACCCAAATTGTAATTAGCTTTAGAAGTTGCCCTATAATAAGTAATTCCATAATCGAGGCGCTTCTTAAGATACTGAGCGCGTATCAGGTATTCTTTATTGTCAAGACCACCATTCACTCTTACGCCACCGGTAAGTTTCCAATCTTCAAAAAGATCTGAGACACCTACACGAAGCATTCCATTAAAATAATCTCCATTGCTTAATTGGAGAGGACCATAACCTCCATTATATGGCTGATATCGGGTTACGAGTACATCATTATTAAATCCGGAGACCAAATAATCCATAGAGAATTTTGGCGGACGGTATTCAAAGACCTTAGTTTTCTTTAGGGTGGTTTTTTTATCCAGTTCTTCGCCCGCAACTACTTTTCCAAGTTTAGTGCTATCGGATTTATCTTCATCAAATCCGCTGTTAAAAAAGTCTTTGGCTTTTTTTGCAAGCGAATCAGATGGCAGATTGACCTCCGCGTCTTTTTTAGCGGTCTTTTTCTCTTCAGCAATAACCTGGCGCATATATTCTGTTGGGCGCGCATTTACATTACGACGACGAAGCGTATTCTCATCTACCTTCAAACGATAAAGCATTTTAAGATCACCTCCCAGGCGAATTACTTCACTTACCATTTGATTATCGCCGGCAGTGCGGGTTTCCAATAAACTGTTCTGATAATTGGTGAGCGCGAACACATAGGATGAATCATTGGTTACAGAAAAATAACCCACAGAGTCGATATCTGTTTTCTTCCATTCCTTCAGTACGCTATCCACCTCTTTTGCAGGAGGATTGCGCAGGATCTCATCACCGATAAATACCAATGTATCGAGACCTGCTCGTGCCGTAGTAAAAAATCCAGCGTAGCGGTTATTTACTCCATTCTCATCACTCACAAATGTGAAATGCGATTGATTATACTGAGAAGGGAATCGGGCATTGCCATGTTTCAGATCGGTGAGCTTGGATATTTGTTTGATCTCAGATTTGTTCCAGTTATCAACCAGGAAAATATTAAAATGTTTTGCCGGTAATGAATCATCCGAACTGGCCGCCTGAGCCGTAGGACGATTACTGGAAAAAAGTATTCCGGATTTATTTGGAAAGGCTACGAATGAAGGATCCAGGTCATCATACACATCATTGGTAACCTGTTCAAAAGTTCCCATATCAATTTTATAAATATAGATATCAGTTTGCCCGCTTCTCACGGCGCTCATCACCAGTGTATTATTATCCAGCATATACTTCATGTCCTGCACCTGGTCAAATTGCTCAATATCGCGTTTCCAGAGTTTGTTATGATTGACCACATCATAGACAAAGAATTTTGTTTTCCCTTCATCACTATATAATACGGCAAGTCTTGTTCCTTTTCCATCCCATGCAAGCAAAGGATAGTTTGGATGAATATCTTTTTCGCGGGTGCGCACACCCAATTTCAGCAACACATTACGGTTCACGAAATTCTCCATAAGTACTACGCTATATCGACCGCCTTTATATTCTGTAACGGCATAAGAAAAGGAACGGGGAGTAGGATTTGCATTAAAACGAATGAAATCTTTTTTACCTATTTCTTCACTTACGGATAATTGTCCCCGTGGTGTATTGCGTCGACCTCGGATATCTTTGAAATATTGTGTCTGCACATCGGTCATAAAATCAGCCAGTAGCTTCTTAAATTTTTTATGTGCAATTTTTTGCGAAGCATTGTTTAGATTACGATAAATGCGGGCCAGGTATAGGAAATAAGTGGTCTTGCTTTTTCCGTATTTATCTGCTACATATTTCCAGAAAGCATGTCCGGCCAGCAAGGGCTTTTCAAATGCGAACTGGTAAAAATTAGTATAATCGCCTGCCAGCATAATGGAGCGGAGATCATCATCCAGTGAAGGGCTCCAGTTCTCTGCCGCGTAGCCGATATATCCATCGGTCAGCCATTTTGGAAGATCCAAGAGGGCCTGGTTAGCAGCAAACTCACCCAGGTCGTCACCAAACAACATATTATCAACCAGGATCTGTGAAATACCCTGGCGGATCTGGCGTCGAAGATTATCATGATTGCCATCGAAATAAATGATCATCTTATTATTGACAAGTCTTGTTACGCCGCCCGCATTCTGCCAGTCGATGCCAATCCCGATATTGGATTGCTGCATTTCATCATAGTTATTATATACAATGATATTTATACGACGCTGAGAGCCATATTCAACAAATTCTTCCAATGAAGGAAGCTCCATTTCAGCGATCTGCGTTACATATTTACCCAGGCCAAGTCCGTCCTGACTAAAATAAGTATTGAAGTTCTCCGATTGGTAATATTTCCAACTGAATTTTTGAAATTGCAGACGATTCTTACCAAACTCCACACTGCTGACCTGTGCATTCACGGATAAGGTGAACAGGCAGGCGATCGTCAATAGATTAAGGATCTTCTTCATAGAAAAATTCTCGTCCACTTTTTTTTCTTAGCTGTGAGCTATGAGCTACGAGCTATGAGCCTTGAGCTCCTGTTTAATATTTAATGATTGGTCTTTTTGGGATTTAAATAGTCCCTTGAAAACCAACCCTTCTCAAAGTTAGTTGTTTTGTACTTTTAGACCCCCGGTTCAGGGGCTTAAGATGTGTAACTAAAATTAAGCAAAACCATTCATGTTAAGTATCACCTCGTTCTGTTTTAGTCCTGTCCAGGAAAACACCTACCTGCTCTATAACGAAGAAGGGCAGTGCTGCATTATAGATCCGGGCTGTTATTTCCCGGCAGAACAATCAGAACTCAAAGCAGCCGTTGAAAAGACAGGTCTGAAACCCGTTTTGCTGCTCAATACTCATTGTCATTTGGATCATGTTTTTGGTAACAAATTCGTTCATGATACCTGGGGTCTTTCCCTGCATATTCATCCCCTTGAAAAGCCCCTGCTCGATTATGCTCCCGTATCAGGAAAACTCTGGCAACTTCCTTTTGAAGGTTATGAGGGGCCATTAGTTTATTTGAACGCAGGAGATATTATTCAAATTGGGGAAGAACAACTGAAAGTTATATTTACCCCTGGTCATTCCCCGGGATCTGTATCTTTTTATCATAAGGCGGGCGGGTTTATTATTGGCGGCGATGTATTGTTTAGTGGAAGTGTTGGCCGAACCGATCTTCCCGGGGCTAGTTTTGAGGTGCTGGAAAATAGTATCCGGACGCAGTTTTATACGCTGCCCAATGAAACTATTGTTTATTCAGGTCATGGGGAAGCGACAAGTGTTGGGAAGGAGAAGAGGAGTAATGGATTTGTGAGAGAAGGTTGAGCTGTTGAGAGGTTGAGGGGTTGAGGAACAGCCGCCCCCGGGCCCCTAAAGGGGAGTTTTGATTCTGCTATAAAGTTTATTCATCCTTCCAATTAGTGAAAAATCGATCTTGATTAATTATTCTAAATATCCCGTGAACACAGGTCATCCTCCCCTTTAGGTGGGGGTGCATTGGCTGTTCCTAAACGCCGCAGGCCCAAACCCCTCAACACCTCTCAACTTTTCTTAAGTATCGCTGCAATTTCCTTCTTCTCAATTTTCACAACGAAGGCAACAAAACTTCCCATTAAGAAGGTCGCCAATCCCAGATCAAACCACCGGCTGTTTATGAATTGTGTAAGGCTAAGATGCGTGAGATACATCAGCAATACCAACACGATATAAGCGATCAGTTTTTTCTTTGCATAAGGAACCGGATAATATTTCTGTCCGAGGATATAGCTGGTGATCATCATGAAAAAATAACAACTGAAAGTGGCAATGGCCGCGCCCGTATAATGGTATTTTGGGATCAATAAAACATTTAATACAATGGTAATAGCTGCACCTGCAAATGTGATGGCGGCACCCATCATATTTTTATTGGTGAGTTTATACCAGATACTGAGATTATAATAAATACCCAGAAAGATATTTCCCAATGCCAGTAGGGGAACTATAGAAAGTCCTTCTATCCAGGCAGGTTTATGTATGGCCTGGAAGAACCAGGCAAACACATTAATATAAAGGCTGATAAAAAGAAACATGAAACAACAGGCGATCACGAAAAATTTCATGACTCGTGCATAGGTTTTTGGCGCATCATCCTGAGTGGAGCGATTGAAGAAAAATGGTTCTGCAGCCATTCGAAAGGCCTGGATCATGATGGTGATCAGCACGGCAAGCCGATATATATTACCGAAGATACCGAGTTCGTGTTTGGCTTGCTGGGGAGGAAGATCTACCACATGCTGATAGATCAGGCGGCTAAGCATATCATTCACCATACCACCCATACCTACAATGACCAGTGGCCAGGCATAGTGCATTATTTTCTTCCATAGGGCGGAATCAAACTGAAAGCGGATCTGTGCGAACTCTTTTCGAAGTATTAGGAAGGTAAGTACAGAGCCTGCGATATTTCCGATCAGGTAATAACCTATTCCTGTATGCTTGTTATATATGTTTTCGAGAAAACTTCCGGGATGTGTTCTTACATAACGGGGAATAACGGCCAGGAAAATGATAACGATTGCCACATTAAGCACTACTCCCGCGATACGGGCAAAAGCATATCGCTTTGGACGATTTTCCTGTCTGAGGCGGGCAAAAGCGAGTGTACTAATTGCATCGAAGAATATGATCACCGACATCCAGGTGATATATTCAGGATGTTCCTGCAAATTAGCGGCCGCGGCGATATTATCACGAAACAGAAATAAAAGAATGGTAAAAAATATGGTGGATCCGATAAGTGAAAGGGAAAGCGTATTATAAAGTTTATGCGGATCCTGGTCCTGCGAAAAACGGAAATAAGCCGTTTCGAGCCCGTAGGTAAATAAAATATTTAAAAAAGGAATGATGGCATATACCTGCGTGAGATCGGCCGTAGAAGCGGGCTGAGCAAAGATCAATGGTAGAGAGAGGTTCATTAAATAGCCGAGGAACCTGCTGGCGATGGTGGGTATACCGTACCAAAGGGTTTGAGAGGCTAGTTTTTTGATACTCACGCCGTAAAACTACTTCTTCTTCCCCAAAACAAAATGCCATTTATCTTTGCCAAAACAGTCAACATGAACAAGCGCAATATTCTGCTTTCTTTAAGCCTTTTACTTAGTATTTCCATTTTCGCACAGGCCTATGAGGACAAGCTGACTTACAATAAGAAAAAGCAAATGGCCATCGCTATTAATTATAATTATAATCCGGATGCGGTGCAGAATGCCATACTCGAAAAATTTAAGGCAATGGGGTATAAGTCTAAGGAAGAAAAAGGATTATTCAATGCCGATAAGGGGATACTAATATTTAAAAATGCCTATGTAATGGACATCAGCGCAGAGCGGATGGATTATGTTGTGAAAGTGGAACGTAAGAGTCGTAAAGAATCGGATGAGACCATTCTTTATATGGTGCTTTTGAAAGATGATGTGAACGTGCTGGAAAAAATGGATGTTTCAGGAATAGGCAGGAGCAAATTATTTTTAAATAATATGATCCCGGATATTGAGGCCGCCGATCTGGAATTGAAAATAAAAGCACAGGAAGACATGCTGATAAAAACAGAAAAAAAGATCAAAGGGCTTGTAGACGATCAGGCAGATCTTGAAAAGAAATTACAAACCAATGCTAAGGACCAGGTGGATAGTAAGAATGATCTGGAAAATCAGAGGAAGGAGTTGGAGGCGTTGAAGGGCAAGAGAGTTAGGAGTTACTAGTTAGGAGAAACTCATAGCTCGAAGCCAATAATGAAGCATAAAAAGAAATAATGACCCTCCAGCAAGCCCAACACAAAGTAGACGCCTGGATCAAAACCACCGGCGTGCGCTATTTCAACGAACTAACCAATATGGCCATTCTTACAGAGGAGGTAGGAGAATTATCAAGGCATATGGCCAGACAATACGGTGAGCAATCGTACAGAGGAGAAGTGATGGGAAAAGAAGCGATTGCTGATGAAGTGGCGGATGTGTTATGGGTACTGTTATGTTTGGCTAATCAAACGGGAGTGGATCTGACGGAAGCGTTGGAGAAGAATTTTGAGAAGAAAACGAATAGAGATGGGGAGAGGCATAGCGGGAATACAAAGTTGAGTAGTTGAGCTGTTGAGGCCTTCGGCAGTTGAGGAGCAGCCTAAGGCACCCCCAGCCCCGCAACGGCGAGGGAGGAAAATATATTTACACTTGTTATTCTTTGTATTTGTCATGATAGCGTGCGAATAACAGCCAATTGCACCCCTGGCCCCTAAAGGGGAGGGCGATTGGAGTAATCCAGATATTCAGTATCATAAATAATGAATAGATACTAATCAAAAATTTTAAGATCAAACAAACAATGAGCAGTATCAAAACTCCCCTTTAGGGGCCAGGGGGAGCATTGGCTGTTTGCTTGCAGGCAAGCAGGTTCACTCAACAGCTCAACGTTCACTAAACCTTGGGTCTCTCACAAACCCCGTATCCGTCAGTGTTCTCAAAAATTCAAAAAGATCATCGGCCTGCGCATCGGTTAGATGAATGCCATTTTTTAAATGAGGGTCGAGATTAGTTCGTTGCCGCATTTCGAATCTATAGAAATCGATTACCTGATGTAATGTATTGTACCGACCATCATGCATATAATTAGAAGAGATATAATCATTGCGAAGCGTAGGAACTTTAAAACTCATTGAATCTTCTATTTTACCAGTCACGTTCATTCTCCCCACATCCTTCAGTGAATTATCATAAGAGATCCCATTGTTTCGAATCGTAAAATCAGTGAATAGAGGAGGG
>JAYTXP010000034.1:0-3455 GCA_043742885.1 Chitinophagaceae bacterium
TTCCATGTTCGGGATGAGTTTCGTCTATATCATTTTCGATGACGACGCGGATGTTTATTGGGCCAGAACGCGGGTACTAGAAAGATTGAGCTATGCCCAGCGACTATTGCCAAATGGTATCACTCCAACGCTGGGGCCTGATGGAACGGGAGTTGGTCATGTATTTTGGTATACCCTTGACGCTAAACAAATGGATCTGGGTGAACAAAGGGCACTCCAGGACTGGTATGTAAAACTAGCTTTACAAACAGTTCCCGGTGTGGCGGAAGTTGCCTCCTTTGGTGGGTTTGAAAAACAGTACCAGTTGGTCATCGATCCGCTTAAACTGCAGTTTTACAATATCTCCATGATTGACGTCATGAATAAAGTAAAAGCGAATAACAATGATGTGGGTGGGCGAAAGTTTGAAATGAGCGACATGTCCTATATCATCCGAGGGCTCGGTTATATAAAGAATAAGGATGACCTGGAAAGAATTGCTATAGGAAATAACAACGGAATACCAGTCAGGGTAAAAGACATTGGCTCGGTGCAAATGGGAGGCGATTTAAGACTGGGCATTTTTGATGAAAACGGTGAAGGCGAAGTGGTAGGCGGTATTGTTGTCATGCGATACGGCGAAAACGCGAGCAAAGTAATTGAAGAAGTTAAGAAAAAAATGGCCGATGTGCAACGGGGCTTGCCCGATGGCGTGAAGTTTAAAGTGGCCTATGACCGAACGGAATTGATCAAGGCTGCTGTAGGGAATGTAAAAAATAAACTGATTGAAGAAATGATTGTGGTGTCATTTATCGTAATGTTATTTCTGCTGCACTGGCGTAGTGCCTTAAGCATCATCATACAGATTCCGATAACCATTGCAATCAGCTTTATTCTGCTAAACGCCTTCGGCCTATCATCCAATATTATGTCTTTAACAGGTATTGCACTTGCCATCGGCGTTATCGTGGACAATGGGATCATTATGTCTGAAAATGCATATCGTAATTTATCGGAGCGACAAAATAACCCACCTCAAACGGAAGTATAATGGCTGGAATATTTAAAAAATCGAAGACTTATAATAAAATACCTGAAGCGGAGCGCATGGCTATTATATTAAAGTCATGCAAACAAGTAAGCAGGGGTGTTTTCTTTTCGACCGTTATTATCATCACTTCTTTTCTTCCCGTGTTTATGCTGACAGGCCAGGAGGGTAAATTATTTCACCCACTTGCATTTACAAAAACATTTATACTCATCGTAGATGCTATTTTAGTTATTACCCTTGCGCCTGTTTTGATTTCTTACTTCATGAAGGGCGGGTTCCGCCCTGAATCTGCCAACCGGGTAAACGGTTTTTTAGAAAGAGTGTATGAGCCAGTCATTCGCAGCTGTATCAAATGGCGCAAAACAACCATTGGTATCAATATCATTGCGCTTCTCATCAGCATTCCATTGCTTTTTGGTTTGGGAAGGGAGTTCATGCCACCATTAGATGAAGGAACTATTCTTTTTATGCCGGTTACTTTACCGGATGTTTCTAATTCTGAAGTGAAACGGCTGCTGCAGGTGCAGGATAAAATTATCAAGTCAGTTCCCGAAGTACAGAATGTATTGGGTAAAGCTGGAAGAGCAAATACAGCGACAGATAATTCTCCGATCAATATGATTGAGACGATTGTTTTACTCAAACCGAAATCTGAATGGCGCACGGGGGTTACCAAGAATGATATCATTAATGAACTCAATTCCAAATTGCAGATCCCGGGTACGGTTAATGGCTGGACACAACCTATTATCAATCGGATCAACATGCTTTCTACTGGTATCAGAACTGATGTTGGTGTTAAAGTATATGGTCAGAACCTGGATTCCATCAATGTTTTTGCACAGCAAATCCGCGCGGCCTTAAACGGCGTACCAGGCGTAAAGGATTTATATGTAGAACCGATCACTGGTGGAAAATATATTGATATCCTTATCAAGCGGGATGAAATCGCCCGGTATGGTCTCAGTATTGACGACGTGAATGCCGTGATTGAAAGTGCCCTGGGTGGCGTAAGGATTACAACTACAGTGGAAGGACGGCAACGATTTTCAGTGAATGCACGGTTTGGACAGGATTATAGGAATAATCTTCAGGAACTTAAACGACTTCAGATACAAACGGGAAATTTCGGACCCGTTCCCCTGCAGGCATTGGCGGATATAAAAATAACAGAGGGTCCGCCAATGATAAATTCTGAAAATGCTTTATTGCGGGGAACCGTATTATTTAATGTTCGTGACCGGGATCTGGCGGGAACAGTGCAGGAAGCGCAAGGAAGATTAGATAAAATGTTAACCAAACTTCCAAAGGGCTATTTTATTGAATGGAGCGGACAGTATGAAAACCTGATTCGCAGTGAACACACTTTTAAATTAATCTTGCCGGTTGTGCTGATCATCATATTTATGTGTATGTATTTTGCCTTCCATTCGGCAAGGGAAGCATTTTTCAGCCTGATCTCCATTCCCTTTGCGCTTATTGGCGGGGCTTTTATGGTTTACTTCTGGGGGGTAAACTTATCAGTTGCTGTAGCTGTCGGGTTTATTGCTTTGTTCGGACTTGCGGTAGAAACGGGAATCGTTATGGTCATTTATCTCAATGATGCCATGCAGAAATTAGTTGCAAAAAATGGCAATTCGAAGGAAACCATTACCATAGAAGATTTAAGGGAATATGTGATAGCAGGTGCTGCGAAAAGGCTCCGCCCTAAACTAATGACAGTTTGTGTGTCGCTTTTTGCACTGATACCTATTCTGTGGAGTACTGGGGTGGGAAGTGATGTGATGAAACCGATTGTACTTCCAATGGTTGGAGGCGTACTCACTTCGGCTACCCATATTTTACTTGTAACTCCTCTGATTTTTCTGATGACTAAAGAATATGAGCTTAGAAAACTTGGAAAAATCGATGTGCCGGATGCAAATCACTAAAACATGAAAAGACTAATCATCATTGCATTTTTATTCAATACTTTTTCTGCCTGGTCGCAGTCATTGCCACTGGATAGTATCTATTCAGTTATCGTTATGAACTATCCTGCTCTTAAAAGTTATGATGCGGAAATAAGATCCCTGGATGAATCCGCTAAAGGTGCTCGCAGCTGGGAGGCACCACAATTAAGTACGGGGTTATGGATGACACCTTATGACCCCAGTCTTTGGAAAAGACAAGGCAATGGTTCAACAGGAATGGGTCAATATATGGTATCAGCTGAGCAAATGTTTCCTAATAAAAAACGGCAGGATGCTGAAGAGAAGTATTTGCTGGGAAAATCTTCGGTAGAAAAAGAGAAAAAGAATGCGGCGATCAATGAATTATATTCAGCAGCAAAACAAAACTTTTATCAATGGGTAATTCTAAAGAAAAAACTGGCCATTATTCATCAGGATAGTCTGCTGCTTGTTTTTATGATCAAAAGCACGGA
>JAYTXP010000035.1:0-3488 GCA_043742885.1 Chitinophagaceae bacterium
TTCCATGTTCGGGATGAGTTTCGTCTATATCATTTTCGATGACGACGCGGATGTTTATTGGGCCAGAACGCGGGTACTAGAAAGATTGAGCTATGCCCAACGACTATTGCCAAATGGTATCACTCCAACGCTGGGGCCTGATGGAACGGGAGTTGGTCATGTATTTTGGTATACTCTTGACGCCAAACAAATGGATCTGGGTGAACAAAGGGCACTTCAGGACTGGTATGTGAAGCTCGCCTTGCAAACGGTGCGTGGTGTTGCAGAAGTAGCTTCCTTTGGCGGATTTGAAAAACAGTACCAGTTGGTCATCGATCCTGTTAAACTGCAGTTTTACAATATCTCCATGATAGACGTCATGAATAAAGTAAAAGCAAATAACAATGATGTGGGCGGAAGAAAGTTTGAAATGAGCGACATATCCTATATCATCCGAGGGCTCGGCTATATAAAGAATAAGGATGACCTGGAAAGTATAGCTGTAGGCAATAATAATGGGATACCAGTCAGGGTCAAAGACATTGGTTCGGTACAAATGGGAGGCGATTTAAGGCTTGGCATTTTTGATGAAAACGGTGAAGGCGAAGTGGTAGGCGGCATTGTTATTATGCGATACGGCGAAAACGCGAGTAAGGTGATTGAGGAGGTTAAGAAAAAAATGGCCGATGTTCAACGTGGCCTTCCCGATGGCGTGAAGTTTAAAGTGGCCTATGACAGGACGGAATTGATCAAGGCTGCTGTAGGGAATGTAAAAAATAAACTGATCGAAGAAATGATTGTGGTGTCAATTATCGTAATGTTATTCCTGCTGCACTGGCGTAGTGCCTTAAGCATTATTATACAGATTCCGATAACTATTGCGATCAGCTTTATTCTGCTAAACGCCTTCAGTCTTTCTTCCAATATCATGTCATTGACAGGTATTGCACTTGCCATCGGCGTGATCGTAGACAATGGGATCATTATGTCTGAAAATGCGTATCGTAATTTATCGGAGCGACAAAATAACCCACCTCAAACTGAAGTATAATGGCTGGAATATATAAAAAATCGAAATCTTATAATAAAATACCGGAAGCAGAGCGGTTGTCTATTATTTTAAATTCCTGTAAACAAGTGAGCAGGGGTGTTTTCTTTTCGACCGTCATTATCATCACCTCTTTTCTTCCCGTATTTATGCTGACAGGTCAGGAAGGTAAATTATTTCATCCACTGGCGTTTACTAAAACGTTTATTCTTATCGTAGACGCTATTTTGGTTTTAACACTTGCACCTGTCTTGATTTCTTTCTTCATGAGGGGCAGGTTCCGTCCGGAATCGGCCAATCCGGTAAACCGTTTTTTAGAAAAGGTATATGAGCCGATCATTCGCACCTGTATCAAATGGCGAAAAACTACCATTGGCGTCAATATCATTGCGCTTCTCATCAGCATTCCCTTGCTTTTTGGTTTAGGAAGGGAGTTCATGCCGCCTTTAGATGAAGGCTCCATTCTTTTTATGCCGGTCACACTGCCGGATGTTTCTAATTCAGAAGTGAAACGTCTCCTGCAGGTGCAGGATAAAATAATTAAGTCAGTTCCCGAAGTTGAGAATGTATTGGGTAAAGCTGGTAGAGCTAATACTGCGACAGACAATTCACCGATCAACATGATTGAGACGATTGTTTTACTCAAACCGAAATCTGAATGGCGCAGGGGGACTACCAAGAATGATATCATTAATGAACTCAATTCCAAATTGCAGATACCGGGTACGGTTAATGGCTGGACGCAGCCGATCATCAACCGGATCAATATGTTGTCTACAGGTATCCGTACGGATGTAGGTGTAAAGCTGTATGGACAAAACCTGGATTCCATAAATGTTTTTGCACAACAAATCCGCACAGCATTAAACGACGTCCCTGGTGTGAAGGATTTATATGTAGAACCGATCACGGGTGGAAAATATATTGACATTCTTATCAAGCGGGATGAAATCGCCCGTTACGGTCTCAGTATTGATGATGTGAATACTGTGATTGAAAGTGCCCTGGGTGGAGTAAGAATTACAACTACAGTGGAAGGACGGCAGCGGTTTTCAGTAAATGCCCGGTTTGGACAGGATTATAGAAATAATCTTCAAGCCTTGAAAAGACTTCAGGTACAAGCTGGAAGTTTCGGGCCCGTGCCGCTGCAGGCGTTGGCGGATATCAAAATAACAGAAGGTCCGCCAATGATCAATTCTGAAAATGCACTACTGCGTGGAACCGTGTTATTTAATGTGCGTGACCGGGATCTGGCGCGAACGGTCCAGGAAGCGCAAGGAAGATTAGATAAAATGTTAACCAAACTGCCAAAGGGCTATTTTATTGAATGGAGCGGACAGTATGAAAACCTGATTCGGAGTGAACATACCCTTAAATTAATCTTGCCGGTTGTGCTAATCATCATTTTCTTTTGTATGTATTTTGCCTTTCATTCAGCAAGGGAAGCCTTTTTCAGTCTTATCTCCATTCCTTTTGCGCTGATCGGCGGTGCCTTTATGGTTTACTTCTGGGGGGTAAACCTATCAGTTGCTGTGGCTGTCGGGTTTATCGCTTTATTCGGGCTTGCGGTAGAAACGGGAATCGTTATGGTCATTTATCTCAATGATGCAATGCAACAATTAGTTGCTAAAAAGGGCAATTCCAAGGAAACCATTACCAAAGAAGATTTAAGGGAATATGTGATTGCAGGGGCTGCTAAAAGACTCAGACCCAAATTAATGACCGTTTGTGTGTCGCTTTTTGCACTTATACCTATTCTGTGGAGTAACGGGGTAGGAAGTGATGTGATGAAACCGATCGTACTTCCGATGGTAGGTGGCGTACTTACTTCGGCTACCCATATATTACTCGTGACTCCTTTGATTTTTCTGATGACTAAGGAATATGAACTCAGAAAGCTAGGAAAAATCGATGTACTGGATGCAAATCATTAAGAACATGAAAAAACTATTCATCATTGCATTTTTGATTCAGGCCGTTTCGGCCCGGTCGCAGATGATGCCGTTGGACAGCATTTATTCAGCAATTACTTTAAACCATCCTTCACTGAAAAGTTATGATGCAGAAATTAGATCGCTAGATGAATCTGCTAAGGGAGCCCACAGCTGGGAGGCGCCTCAGCTGAGTACAGGGTTATGGATGACGCCCTATGACCCCAGTCTATGGAAAAGGCAAAGCAATGGTTCAACAGGAATGGGTCAATATATGGTGTCTGCTGAGCAAATGTTTCCCAATATAAAACGGCAGGATGCTGAAGAGAAGTATTTGTTTGGAAAATCATCGGTCGAAAAAGAGAAAAAGAACGCGGCGATCAATGAATTATATGCAGCAGCAAAACAAAACTTTTACCAATGGGTTATTCTGAAGAAAAAACTGGCCGTTATTCGCCAGGATAGTCTGCTGCTTGATTTTATAATTAAAAGCACGGAAATCAGGTATAAAAATAACATGGGTAAGATCA